>JAJRZB010000174.1 GCA_024275455.1 Bacteroidota bacterium
AGCGTATGATTGGGGCAGAAAAGTTTGTACCAAACTAAAGGAACTTATCCCGCGTCAAATGTTTGAAATTGCTGTTCAGGCTGCTATTGGAAACAAAGTAATTTCCAGAACAAACATAAAAGCTTTAAGAAAAAATGTTCTGGCTAAATGTTACGGTGGAGATATTACAAGAAAAAGAAAACTGCTGGAAAAACAAAAAGAAGGTAAGAAAAGAATGAAACAAGTGGGTAACGTAGAAATTCCCCAAGAAGCTTTTTTGGCTGTTTTACAGTTGGATGAGTAGAAGATAAATCGTTAATAAGAATAAACAACTGAAAAATTATAAATTTTGTCATTCCGGTAATCTTTTTAGCCGGAATCTTTTTTTGTAAACAGATATAAAAAGGTATTTAAAGAATCCTAATAAAATAAATAAAATGCTTGAAACATATTTTTATCCGAGTTTTATAAAAAGAATTATAATTAAAAATAATATGGAATTTTAAATGAGTTCTAAAAAGAAAGAAGAAATTAAAACAAAAACACCCTTAAGAAAATTTCTTGAGTTTTGGAAAAATTTACTGTTTGCGGCAATTGCAGCACTGCTTATTAAAACATTTTTAATTGAAACCTCGCGTGTTCCAACAGGTTCAATGGAAAAAACAATAATGGTTGGGGATTTTTTGTTTGTTAATAAATTTATTTACGGTTCATCATCACCAAGAAATATTCCTTTTACGGATGTTGCCCTTCCTTATTTTCAATTGCCTGCAATTAGAGAACCGGAAAAAGGAGATATTTTTGTATTTGAGTACCCTGGAGATAGAGATGTAATTCAACCGACACAAATTTTAAACTATGTAAAAAGATGTGTTGCAGAACCGGGAGATACCCTTGAAATTAGGAACAAAGTTGTTTATGTTAATGGAAAGGAGTTGCATCGTCCCCCACACATTCAATATTTGATGCAGAGGATTTTACCGAAGAGTTATACCAGACCCGATATTTTTCCAAAAGGAAGCGGGTGGAATAAAGATCAATATGGTCCTTTGGTAATTCCTAAAAAGGGAGATATTATAAATTTAACAGTTGATAATATTGAGACTTACAGAACTTTGATTAACAGAAACTATCACAAAGAAGTAGTAAAAGTAAAAAACGAAAATGTTTATATTGATGGAAAACTTACTACTCAGTATGAAATTCCTCAAGATTATTACTTTGCAATGGGTGATAACAGAGATGATAGTGCTGACAGTAGATACTGGGGATTTGTACCGCGAGAAAAAATTGTTGGTGAAGCGCTAATGATATATTGGTCTTGGAATCCTAATATTCCATTCAGTGATTTCTTTAAACTTCTCGGTTCAACCAGATTTAATAGAATTGCAAAACTTGTGCGTTAAAAAAGGGCTATTATGAAAAAAATAACTTGTTCATTTTTTATAATTATTTTTACCGTAGGCTCGGTAATTGCTCAAAATAAATATATGATATATTTTAAGGATAAAGGTTTGCTGGGTAAAAAATCTTTGTTTTCGGTTGAACAAAAAGAAATTATTGCAAATAAAATTCTTACTAAAAAAAGTATTGAGAGAAGAAAAAAAACTCTTGGAAATAATTACATTACTTTTGAAGATTTACCTTTAGAAAAATCTTATTTATCCGTACTGAAAAACAATAATATAAAAATAATTCATAGCCTAAAATGGTTTAATGCAGTTAGTGTTTTATTAAACAAAGAACAGTTTGAAGTAGTATCATCACTTCCGTTTGTAAAGAAAGTTGAGAAAGTAAAAAAGATTAAATTTGACCGTAAAGAAATCAATAAAATAAACAAGTCGGAAAAGTTGAATAATAAATCGGCTAATTCCAATTATACTTATGATTATGGACCTTCACTCACACAAAATGAACTTTCTGATATTCCTCAAGTTCACGATATGGGAATAACCGGAGAAAGAGTAATTATTGGTTTATTGGATAGTGGTTTCGAGTGGGCAACACCGAATGCATTAAAAAATAAAACAGTAATTGCCGAACACGATTTTGTTTTTAATGATGATATAACTTCGAACGAAGCTGAAGATATTTCTTATCAACACAACCACGGAACAAGTGTTTTTTCTATTTTAGGAGGTTTTGATCCTGGCAACTTAATTGGACCCGCCTTTAATTCCCAATTTTTGTTAGCAAAAACAGAATATATTCCAACAGAGACTCATGTTGAAGAAGATAATTATGCTGCTGCTTTAGAATGGATGGATTCAATTGGTGTTGATATAACAACTTCTTCTCTTGGATATAGTGATTTTGATACCGGAGAGTTTTCTTATACATATGAAGATATGGACGGCAACACGACAATTGTTACAAAAGCTGCCGAAATGGCTTTTGATAAAGGTATTGTTGTTATAACTTCAGCCGGTAACGAGGGCAATAGTTACGGTAATGATTCAACGGCTTGGTACTATATAACTGCTCCTGGAGACGGGTTTAATACTATAACTATTGGTGCTGTTTCACCATCCAATGTTGTAGCATCCTTTAGCTCAAGAGGTCCTACTTATGACGGCAGAATA
>JAJRZB010000175.1 GCA_024275455.1 Bacteroidota bacterium
GGAACAATTTTTAAATTTACTTTTTCATCTTCGCACTTACTAATAACCTCTATTAACACATTGTCTTCATGCTTTTCAAGTGAAAGGATTAACTCTTCAACATTTAATTTATGAATAACTTTTTCCACGTTATGAACATTATCATATACCTCAACTCCATCAAATTTTTTACCTATGTTTTTATCTTTTACTGCCACATAACCAACAACATCCAAACCAAGTCCGCGATATTTTTTAATAGTTCTATGAATTTCTTTCGCCTTAGGATTGAAACCAACAATAATGGCATTACGTCTTCCAACACCTTTTATCAATAAATTTCTTTGGAGGCTTCTAACAAGCAATCTCCCGAAACCAACAAACAATAAGAAAATTCCCCAATAAAAAAAGATTAAAAAGCGGTTGGCGTTTTGTACTCCGTGTACCACATCATCTGAAAATATAAGTGTGAAAAGGATAAAAATACCAATGAACGAGGCTTTGAAAAGAGTGGTCAGTTCATCAAACCTGGAACTTGCAAACCATGTTCTATACATCCCTACAAATGTGAATATTAGTAGCCAGTAGATGTAAATAACAATCATGCTAATCAAAAATTCGGGCGAAGTAAAAATAGTAAACAAACCCGATTCAACTCTTACATAATAATATGCAAGCCATGTAAGATTGATAGTAATAAAGTCTATACCAACGACAAATAATTTTTCTAATTTCTTATTCAACTGACAAACTAAAATTTAATTTAAAATCATTTCTTTAATTTGCTCACCAATTGCCAAAGAAGCAGTTGCTGCCGGCGAGGGAGCATTACAAACGTGTAAAACTCTTTTTGATTTTACAAAACTGAAATCGTCAAGTAAATTACCGTTGATATAGCAAGCTTGTGCTCTTACACCCGCACCACCCATTTCAAGATCATCCATAGTGATTGAGGGAACTAATTTTTGTAAAGCTTTAGTAAAAGCAGCTTTACTAAACGATCTGTAAAATTCTCCAAATCCCGTTTTCCAATATTTTACAGCTACTTTCCTGAATCCTTTCCAACCGAATGTTTCTAAAGTATCTTGTAAGCTAAAGCTAATCTTTGAATAACCTTCTCGTTTAAATGAAAGAACCGCATTTGGTCCGGCTTCAACTTCACCGCTTATTTTTTTAGTAAAATGAACTCCTAAAAATGGGAAAGCCGGATCAGGCACCGGATATACCAATGTTTTTACCAAATGGTTTTTACCCTGCTTTAATTTATAGTATTCCCCTCTAAAAGGGATTATTCTAAAATCTAAATCCTTCTTCGTTAATTTAGCAATTCTATCGGATTGCAATCCGGCACAACTAATTAAATAATCAGAATTAAATGTAGAGTCTTGTGTAATAATTTCAATTTCATCCGTTTTTTCTTTTATATCAACTACCCGAGAATTAAAAATTATTGTACCACCCTTTGCAGTAATAAGTTCGGCATATTTTATTAAAACATCATTAAAATCTACAATACCGGTTTGAGGAACAAAAATGGCTTTAGTACCGGAAACAAACGGCTCAATTTCCGTTATTTATTTGTTAGATAAAAACTTTAATTTTTCTAAACCGTTTTTTACTCCTCTATTATATATTTCATTTAGAGCTATTTCTTCATTCTGATTTGCAGCTACTATTATTTTTCCGGTAAGTTTATAATCAATTTGGTTTTGATTACAAAACTTTAATAGTTGTTCATAACCAATTCTGCAATTTCTTGCTTTTGAACTTCCCGGCTTATAATAAATACCGGAATGAATTACTCCGCTATTATTACCGGTTTGATGCTTTCCTAATCTATTTTCTTTCTCTAAAATTGTAATTTTTAATTCAGGTTTAGCTTTTAATAATTTTAAAGCTGTTGCCAAGCCGACTATTCCGGCACCTATTATAATAAAATCAGATTTCTTCATCAATACAAAGAGAAATGACTATTTTTAATAAACTTTAAATATAGTAATTTAATAAGAGATTTGAGTGGATTAAGAAAAAAAAGAAAGCCGCTCAGAGGCGGCTTTAATAAAAATATAAGAATTGTTATTCTATAACTCTTTTATAACTCTGGCTGGTACACCGGCTACAACTACATTAGGTGGAACATCCTTGGTTACAACAGCACCGGCACCAATAATTGAATTTTCACCGATTGTTATTCCACCCATAATTGTGGACGAAGAACCAATAGAAACTCGATTTTTGATAAATGTTTCTATCAATTCCCAATCTTCCTCTGTCTGCATGCTTCCATCAGGATTTACCGAACGCGGATATTTATCATTTATGAACGTTACATTATGGCCAACAAAAACTCCATCTCCAATATGAACACCCTCGCAAATAAATGTATGAGAAGAAATTTTACAATTTTTACCAACGGTAGCTCCTTTTTGAATTTCCACAAAGGTTCCTACCTTTGTTCCGTCATCTATTGAACAATCATAGAGATTTACAAAATCGAAGATTTTTACATCTTTACCGAGTTTTACATTATTGATATTGTTCTTTTCCATATTAAACTACTTCCAACTGATTGATTTCTATTAATCTGCCTTTGTTCTTAATTGATTTTTCACTTGCTTCAAGTATTTTCACAACATCAAAACCATCTTTACCACAAGTTAGAGGATCTCTATTTCCATGGATGGCAGAAATAAATTCTGCTGCCCCTAACGAAAGAGCTTCGGTTGATTTTACTTTTGGTGAGTGCATATCACCCATTCTATATTGAACCAAAGCTTCATGGATTTTTTCTTTGGAAGACATTTCAACACCGGCATCATAAACTTTAACTTTTTCAAAGTTTTCCATATCATCAAACACTAACATTTTTTTATCTCCGCCCACTAACATTCTTCTTATTTTAACAGGTGAAGTCCAATTTACATGGAAATGTGCAAAACAATTATCTTCAAAATAGACCGATAAGTGTGCAACATTCTCATGATCATAATAATTAGCAATTCCGTTGGCTGCAACTGCAACAACTTTAGAATTAGGCATAAGATAGTTCATTATTGATAAATCGTGCGGTGCCAAATCCCAAATAACATTCACATCATGTTGAAATAAGCCAAGGTTAACTCTCACGGAATCGAAATATTTTATTTCACCAATTTCACCGGAATCTACAAGTTCTCTCATTTTTTGAACTGCACCGGTATAAATAAAGGTATGATCAACAAAAATTCTAAGATTTTTCTTTTCAGCTAATTCAATTAAATCTTGAGCCTCTTGTGAAGTTGCCGTAAATGGTTTTTCTACCCAAATATGTTTTCCTGTATCTAAAGCCATTTTTGCAAATTTAAAATGAGTATCAACAGGTGTGGCTATTGCAATAATATCTACATCTTTTTTCAAAAGTTCATTATAATCTTTTAAAAGTTCTGTTGCCGGAAAACGACTTTTAATTAATGCTAATCTGTCATCACTTAAATCACAACCGTAAACCAAATCAACTTCCGGATGGGATGCAAAGTTACGAACAAGATTCGGTCCCCAATATCCTAATCCAATAATGCCAACTTTCATTTTGTTACCTCTTCTATTCTTTATTTATTATTCGAAAAATTTATGTATTGTATCTGAAACGTATTTAATTTGTTCATCTGTTAGTTCGGCATACATTGGTAAAGATAAACCTTGTTCTGCCAGTTCTTCCGTAACAGGAAAATCACCATACTTATAGCCTAAATCAGCAAAGCATGTCTGTTGATGCAACGGTACCGGATAGTGCAAACCGCTTGCTACATCATTTTCACCCAAGAATTTTTGCAATCTGTCTCTATTTGCTTTTCTTTCTTCACCTTCTTTTCCTTTTACTTGAATCACAAATAGGTGATACACATGTTTTGCATAATCCATTTCTTTAGTAAGTTTAATTCCATCAATATCAGAAAGTAGTTCTCTGTATTTTTGCGCCACACTTCTTCTTCCGTCTGTCCATTTACCAAGATGGTTTAACTTAACTCCCAATACAGCACCTTGTATTCCTGACATTCTATAATTATGACCATAAATTTCGTGATTATATTTTTCTTTTCCCCCATGATCTCTTATCATTTTTGCTTTTGTTGCTAATTCTTCATTATTAGTTGTTACGGCACCACCTTCACCATAAGCTCCAAGATTTTTACCAGGATAAAAACTGTAAGAAGCTATATCCGATAATCCGCCAATTCTTTTTCCTTTATACTCTGCAAAATGTGCTTGTGCAGCGTCTTCTAATAAAAACAGATTATGTTTTTTTGCAATTTCTGAAAGCGGATCCATATCAGCAGGTTGACCATATAAGTGAACAGCAACAATAGCTTTTGTTTTAGGTGTAATAGCCGCTTCAACTTTTTCGGGATCAAGATTGTAACTTTCAGGGTGGCAATCAACAAAAACCGGAGTTGCTCCGTTAAGTGTTGCTCCCCAAGCAGTAGCAATAAAAGTATTTGCCGGCATAATAACTTCATCACCATATCCAACACCTAAAGCCCATAGAGCTACATGATTACCATCTGTACCTGAACTTAATGCCGTACAATGGTTTACACCATGTTCTTTAGCAAAATTCTCTTCAAAATTAAAAACCGGTTTACCCATAACATAAGCAGTATTATCCAAAACGTTATGAATTTCCGGTAAAACTTCATCTTTAATACTGTTGTATTGTGCTTTCAAATCGAGAAAAGGGACTTTCATAAAAATTACCTCCAAAAGAGAAATAAGAATTAAATTTGTGTATCAATTAGTAGAACAAGTTTCTACAACACAACAAAAATCTACATTAAAAAAATACATTTTTTGAAAAATATGCTTTAAAACAATACACATTTTAAGTTTATAGTGCAATTAATTGTGCAATTTTCTATCAAAACAAGTAAAATTTACGTATCTAATTATATTGTCGGAAGTTTGTGTGAGATTTTGAGACATGTTGGGAAAATTTGTTATAAAAATTAGTTTTCCTTTTTTAGAATTGTTGTTTTTTTCTTGGGAACAGTAATTTTACTATCTATACGAATAGAATCATTTTTATAATGAACAATCCTCTTTTTATAAAAAGAATATTTTTCTAAAATAGAGTCTTCATCAATATGTCTGAAATTATTAAGTAGTTTTTCTGACAGTTTGCTTAATTCTAAAACAGATTTACTATCGTTCAAAATTAGTTTAGCCCTATTTCCTAAAACAACTGCATTATCTGTTTTTTCTATTGTAGGAGTCAAAAAATTAGCAATTAATAATAAAAATATTACAATAGGTTTCTGAAAACTTTTAATATTTACCTTGCCTTTACAATAAAACTAATGAACAATTGTTGTATCACCATAAAGCACTCCATCAATGTATGCACCTAATAGAGTTCTTTCCTCCACATCACCTTCAACAACTTCATAATAATGATAAGTCCCAATATCTTTTGCTGTTTTTATTTCCTTTCTTGTATAAACATCCAAATATTTTTGCTCCTTAATTTTCTGCTGAATTTTGAATATTTCTTTTTTAAACTCAGCCAATGACATCGTATGACTCCATGTTGTACGTGGGTCAGAAATATAATAATCACCATTTTGCATTATATAGGGCGGGAAATAATTTCTCTGCCTGTTTTCCAAGAATTACTTTTAGTAATGCTATCTTTAATAACTTGCTGAAGCACATTGAAAAATTTTATTTCATTTTCATTTTTTTTCGATAACTTCTTCTACAAGATAGTATTCCTTATCATCGTACCAAACAAAATCTTTAGTAATATAATAAACCCACTTATTACCTATTTCTAATTTCTTTTGATATTGTTGATCTTCTGCTAACACATCACTATCATATATTGTAAAAACAGTATGACTAAGTCCTTCAAAAGTACTGCTATCAGTTATGACACTAACAATTTTAAGTTTTACCTCATTAGTATAAACTGAAGGTATATTATAGTTCCCCCCAAAAACTAGACAATAAATTAATGTGGTAAAATAGTTAACTTTAATAAAAAAAGGAGGCCGCATTATGTCAAGAAAAAGAAAAACATTCAGCAAAGAATTTAAGTCAAAAGTAGCACTGGAGGCAATAAAAGGATATAAAACAATAAACGAATTATCCC
>JAJRZB010000176.1 GCA_024275455.1 Bacteroidota bacterium
CACTGATTCATTTTCACGAAGCAAAGGAACTTCCTTCCCAAAACCGCGTTCCAAGAACAATGGAGCTAACTCATTTAATTCTGACAAGAAACCTTTTTGAGCTTCCCACAATTCCGGATCATCAACCGGTAAGTATTGACCCAACCCTTTATATGTGTACCACAACATTCCATTAGCTCCGTTCATTAAAGCATAGTAGCTCATAAAACGATGCTCTTGTGGAGTAGGTCTTCTCTGTTCGGGCCAAGTGAACATCTGACCGCAATGCCAAACCGGGGTTTGATTTTCCAAATGATCATAAGCCAACGCAATATTTCCGCCAACATCTTCGATAATTCCATTTGTAATAGGATAAGTATCAACAGCAAGAACATCGCAGCAGCGCCCGAATGTTTTGTAAACTGTTGGAGTTGTGATAACAAGGTATGATGGATGCACCTTATCTGCTTTATATGCAGCATTATAAATATCATAAATATAAAGCAGATCAGCTTTGTTGTAACCCGGTTCATCGTAAAGCATCCAGCATAATACTGCGGGATGGTCTTTATATTTGCTTATCTGCTCGTAATATTCTTCTGCAGTTTTTCCATGAATTGGGACAGCAGCCAAGAAGCCAGCTTTATGGACTTCATCCAAATCTTTTGCAGATGCGACAACAAAATTGTATCCAGCATCTTTTATTTTCGGATAATCTTCTACTGGAGCACCATAAGTTCCGATCGGAAAAAACGGATTTCCATTCTCATCAACAATAGTTAAGTCTTTTGTTAATCGTTTTACACGCGGATGTTTCTTTAATTTGCCTTTAAAATATCTTGTTTCCGAAACTATCACTCCGTCATTTGGTGTCGGGAATTCCGCCCGGACAGTGAGGAAACCTTTTGGGATTCTCTTCAACATAAATTCTGCATCTTCACCAGGGAGCACTACCTTTTTACCCAACTTACCTTTTTTTTCATGTATCAATTCTATTTTTACTTTCCCTTTCGGATTAAGAACTGAAATTTTATGACGTGTTCCAAAAGTTGTCACTAATGTGTCGGCAATTGCCACTACTTTAAGAGTCTTATATGAATCAATATTATTCCGGAGTTTCGCCATAACAGAATCGTAATCCAAAAATCGAGCAACAAAACCAAAATCTCCGGTACCTTGATCAATTTTAAGCATTAGATTATTAGTGCCTTTCTTTAACTCAACAGGGACATAGTCATTATCAACCTGCAGCCATCGTCCGTTGAAATCATGACTTTCATGAACCTCTTCACCATTTAGGAAAACTCTAAGCCCATCATTACTTCCAATTGCTAACATGCTTTTTTGCTCTTTAGGTGATTCAATCTGACAAAAAGCATAAGCTACAACCATATCCTTGGGTTTCAGATCAGTAAGATGAATTTTATCCTCTTTATCGTGGATTTTAAACCAAGTTCTCTCTATATCCTTACCTTCAACTGTAACTTTCATCCCAACTGTTGGTACAGCGTTTCTTTCATCACCTATTGATTTCAGATAGTCTGTATAAAATCCGTCACAACGTTTATCGTGATGATAATTAATTCTTGAACAATCTTCGCAATTTGGGAATGGACCTGCAATCAGCCAGTCTTTGATAAATTCATTTGGTTTGTATTGGACATGATCGTTCCCGCAACCAGAAAATAAGAATGACGTTATAACTACAACTGTTAGCAACAAGGAAGATAATTTCACTTTCATAACTCTACACGTTTATTGTTAAAATGTCTATCTCAAATTTCTCTCAGTAATGTATTTATGTAGGATAAGAGGATAATCCGTTTGAATAATATTAGCACCACCATCAACCAAAGGAGCATAACCGGTATCAACAAGACCGATTTTAGCTTTAGCATCTGCAAAGCCTAGAGCATTTATCCAAATACGCGCACCGCTTGCTTTGATCGTATTTACTACCTCTTTTGTATAAAAACTCGGATCGATATGAATTACCGGCGGATGATATCGTTTAATAATCGTTTTTACTTCTTCCAATGAATGAGCACGTGGCATTAACATAAGAGTTGAATCGAGCAGCAAAACAGAATCCAAAACGGCAAAATCACTATCGAAGAACAGCACTTGCTTTTCGGTTTGCGTTTTTCGCACAAGATTAACCAACTGCTTTACATAAACATCCTTCATATCCAAATCAACCATTATTTTCCCACGCGCAAGATTTAACGCATCTTCTGCCAACGGAACTCTGTATGTTTTGGAATCTTCTGATTCTTTTTCTAACTCAAATTTTTCAAGTTCAGAAAACGTAAAGTCCTTTACTTTTCCCTCGCCATTTGTTGTACGGTCTACTGATCCGTCATGCATAAGGATTAACTTCCCATCCTTTGTTGTTCGTATATCAGTTTCAATTATATCAACTCCAGAATCAATAGAGTGTTGAAAAGCCGCAAGTGAATTTTCAGGAAATTTTGTGTGCATTGCTCTGTGAGCAGTTATCATAATTTTTTTGGAAGATGGATCATGAAATTCTAGAAGTATTTCACTAACATTATTACGTACAATATTTTTTGAAGGATAATGACAATTTTGTAAAACTGATATTATAAAAATCAATAGTATTATTGTTGTCTTTTTCATATTAATACCTAATAAATCTTATGAGGCAAATCTTTTTATTAAATTTAGACAATCGTTTGCATAATATCAAAAGAATTATGTAACTTACTACAGTATTTCTTAAAATATTTTTTTATTCCATTTTAACATTAGATTTTCAGAAATGGAGAATTTATGAAATTCAGACTAAGTATTACTATTCTTCTTCTTTTAACACTATTTTTTGATAATATTTCACTAATAGCACAATCTGAAGAACTTTCAAGAAAATCAGTACTTCTTGTTTATGGTGGATGGGAAGGACATAATCCTAAAGAATTTAAAGACTTATTTTTTCCATGGTTAACTTCACAAGGATTTAATGTTACAGTCTCCAATACCCTGGATATTTATGCTGATAAAGAAAATATGAAACATTTTGATTTAATCATTCAAAGTTGGACAATGGGAACACTTACCAAAGAACAAGAATCCGGTCTAATTGAGGCAGTAAAAAACGGAACCGGACTTGCCGGTTGTCATGGCGGATTAGGAGATTCATTTCGTTCTAATACAAATTACCTGTTCATGGTTGGAGGTCAATTTGTCGCACATCCCGGTGGGAAAATTAAATATAGAGTTAACATAGTAAACCACGCTGACACTATTACAAAAGGACTTAGTGACTTTGAAGTAATATCAGAACAGTATTACATGCTAGTTGACCCGGGAGTTGAAGTTTTAGCTACAACTACTTTTAATGGAGAACATGCCGAGTGGGTTAAAGGAGTAAAAATGCCGGTAGTTTGGAAAAAGAGATTTGGAAAAGGGAAAGTTTTTTATTCCTCTATCGGACATTCAATTTCAGAATTTGATATTCCTGAAGTTATGGAAATTATGAAACGTGGAATACTTTGGGCTATGAAAGAAAAAATATGATGTCTTTTAAAGTTCGTCATATCGAAGGAATGTTATTTATGACTGAGATATCTCATTATTTATAATTTCATTTCAGTCTTAGCTATAACAGATTAAGAAAATATTTTAACATACTTACTTGAGCTAATCATGAATAAAAAGAAACAAACACGTCGTGATTTTATAAAAAAAACTACCGGAGCAATTACCGGGTTAACTGCATTACCTTATTTTATTCCCTCCTCAATAATTGGAAGAAACAATATAGTTCCTCCAAGTGATAAAATTAGAATCGGCTGCATCGGTGTTGGATGGCAAGGAACATCAAACATGAGAACATTTTTAAAAGAATCGGATGCCGTTATAGTTGCTGTGTGCGATATAGATAAAAACCATTTGGAAGAAGCAAAGAATACTGTTAATACTTATTACGGAAATAAGGATTGCAAAACATACCATGATTACAAAGAATTATTGGGACGAAAAGACATAGATGCTGTTTCGATCGGTTTACCGGATCATTGGCATGGGATTGTTTCCGTAGCTGCTGCAAAAGCGGGAAAAGATATTTACGGAGAGAAACCTCTTTAACATAATCTTTTAGAAGGAAGAGCAATCTGCGATGCTGTAAAAAGATATGGAAGAATATGGCAAACCGGCAGTTGGCAAAGATCTCGAAGTAATTTTAGATATGCGTGCGAACTTGTGTTAAACGGTAGAATAGGGAAAGTCCATACTGTTGAAGTAGGATTACCTTCCGGCTTTTCCGATTTCGGAGGAACGGATACAATTACAAAACCTCCCAAAGAATTGGATTATGATACATGGTTAGGTCCCGCACCTTATGCACCTTATGCTTCTGCAAGAGTCCACAAAAATTGGAGATGGCATTTGGATTACGGCGGCGGTCAATTAATGGATTGGATTGGGCATCACGCTGATATTGCTCATTGGGGTTTGGGAAAAGATAATGACGGACCAATTGAAATTTCCGGTTATGGTGAATACCCGAAAACCGGTTTGTGGAATGCAGCCACTAAATTTAGGATTGACACAAAGTATGCTGATGGGATTAAGATGGTAATTGCCGGAGGTCATAAAGAGGTATGCAACGGAACTACCGGAACTAAATGGATTGGTGACGAAGGTTGGATTTGGGTTAATCGAGGTAATAGTCTTGACGCAAATAATAAGTTAATTATCCGCGACAAGATTAAACCGAACGAAATTCATTTATTAAAATCTCCCGGGCATGTAAGGAATTTTTTAGATTGTGTGAGAAGTAGAAAAGAAGCTATTGCTCCTTGCGAAACAGCACATCGTTCTGCAACTCCCGGACATTTGGGACAAATAGCAATGTTAATTGGGAGAAAAATAAATTTCAATCCGGAAACGGAAGAAATCATTGGCGATACAGTTGCATCTAGACTATTAGGAAGACCAATGCGTGTTCCTTATCATTTGTAGAATAAGAATCGGTTTTATAAAAATATAATAACTAATGTAGTTCCAATATTTTAATAAATGTCATTTCGAAATGAGTTCCGATTGCTTTTTATCGGAACGATTGAGAAATCTTATAACCCATTATGGCAACATAAATATTGTAGCTTCAGCAAAATAAGAATAAGTCAAAAATTTGTCATTTTGAACGAGGGGAAAAAATCTCCTTTCCAGTTTAATTTTGGAGATTCTTACGTCGCTTCGCTCCTCAGAATGACTGATATTTCTTATTTTGCAGAAGCTCTATTTACTAAGCTATTTATTTAACGAGGATAAAATGATTCTCTTGAAAAGTAAAAATATATTAAAACTAATTATTGTTTTAATTTCTCTATTACTAATTCAAAACTGTGCAACAGTTAAAGTAATTCCCGATAAAACTTTTAACAATATTTCCAATTATGAATTTGGACAAGACAGAACAAAACTGACAGAGTTTTCTAAGTTTGTTGATTCATTAGCACAAAAAGAAGATGCTAAAATAATTGCAGAAGAAAATATGTTGGATTTTCTTCAAACAGATGCATCCTTTGCAAGTAAACAGTTTGTTTGCAGAGAGTTAAGAAAAATAGCAACAGAGAACTCTATACCGGTTTGAGCAAATCTT
Source organism: Bacteroidota bacterium (assembly GCA_024275455.1). Taxonomy (GTDB): domain Bacteria; phylum Bacteroidota; class Ignavibacteria; order Ignavibacteriales; family Melioribacteraceae. The sequence goes on from JAJRZB010000176.1 coordinate 5,606, forward strand.
CTACAAGACGAAGAAACAACAAGCATAGCAAAATATGCTCTGCAAAATATTAATGGTAATAAAGTTGATGATAGATTGATTGAGCTACTTCCCAATTCTTCTAAAAATATTCAATTAGCAATATTAGACATTCTCGGCTCTCGAAAAAGTAAAAACTCCGTTTCTGCAATCAGTAAGCTGTTGAATAGCAATGATATCAGCATTTCAACAGCAGTGGCTTCAACTTTAGGTAAAATTGCAACTACTAATTGCATTAAATATTTAAAACCCCATTTGAATTATAAAAATTCACAATTAAGGAATATAGTTTTAGATTCATATTTATTAGTTGCCGATAACTTATTAAGACAGAATAAGAAAGAAGAAGTAAATAAAATTTATACTGATTTGTTTAAACAAAATCTTCCACTTAATATTAAACAAGCAACTTTAATTGGCATTATAAATTCAGCAAATAATAAAGCAGATGAGATATTAAAAAGAATAAACTCCGAACCGGATAATCTAAAAACAATTGCAATTTCAAAAATTAGAGAAATTCCAAAAGATTATTCTTTGGAAATTTTTGCAAAACTATTACCAACACTTAATCCGGCTAATCAAATTCAACTACTTAGTGTTTTTGAAGATAGAAATGAAAAAGATGTGAAACCTTTTGTTTTGGAATTACTTAATTCAGATATTCTGGAAGTTAGAATCGCAGCTATAAAAACAATTGGTAATATTGGTAATAAAAATGAAGTATTAACCTTAGCAGAAATTGCATCAACCAAAACAGGAAGCGAATCGAAGTATGCAGAACTAGCATTAGCATTGTTGCAAGGGAACAATATTGATTAAACAATTATTTCGGCAATCCCAAATTCTACAGATAATGTAAAAGCTGAATTAATAAAATCCGTAAGAACCAGATTGATAACATCCGCTTTTAATACAGTAGTTAGTTATGCAAATTCAGATAATAAAAAAATAAGAACTG
>JAJRZB010000177.1 GCA_024275455.1 Bacteroidota bacterium
CTTTTTGTAATTCTTTTTCAATAGCGGGAATTTGATTATTCAATAAATTAGAAAATTCTTTCTCAAAAACATCAAACCGTTTTTTAGCTATTTCAAAACTCTTTATTTGAGTTTTTGTTGGACCATTAGTGTTTCCTCTTGGGCTTTGTGCCGCTACTCCAAGTCGATATAAAATTGTAGGTTTAACTTTTTCTCCAACTTCATTTTTTGAGCTGTTGCCGTGTAGTTTTTCATCCAACTCGAAAAGCTGTTGTTTTACCAAATAAATTTCTTTAATAATTCCCAAATCATCATTACTTATTTTTTTTACTGCTATCTGCATCGCATTAATTTTTTTCTGAGCTTTTTTTAATCTTAATGATGCAGCGGTTATTTTTTTCTGTAATTCAGTAACTTTGCTTGAAAAACCTAAAACCTCCTTTGGTTCTGCCCCTTGCAGTGCTCCTTTATAAAGCCTTTCAACAGTAAACGATTTCGGTTCTGTTAAAACAGTAACAACTCCATCAATTTCTTTTGATAACTCAACAGTATAATTTCCGGGAGGAGCCAAATGCCCGGCTATTTCTTTTTTTGGCAATTCTTTTTGAGAGTCTATTACACTTAGATGAGGATACTTTAGGTCCCAAGCAATTCTGTGAAAACCCTTTTTGTTTTCTGCTTTTATTCTTCTAACTACACTTCCTTCAACGTTTTTAATTGTGAGCCAAACCGCCGGTTTGTCTTGACGTTTTTCAGCTTCAACTTTGTCCCAGCCAGGAAAAGTTATGTTTTTCTTTTCTTTTAGTAATTTTTTTTCTTTTTCTTGGCGTACTTTTTTCAATGATTTATATTCATCAGATAAATAATAAGTAAAGACTGCTCCAAAAGGAGGATTTTCCGCAACGAAATATGATGCTCCTTGAGATCCTTTTTCGCTAAAACCGTGTGCGGGTCTTGGAATATACCACAAAGCTTTTCTGCCGGTAAAAAGTGCGGCTTCTTTTCCTTTTAAATCAGTTCGATTTATTTCCCTTAAAAAAGAATAATCATCGAGAATATAAAATCCTCTTCCGAAAGAGGCTCCAACCAAATCATTTTCTCTTCTTTGAATTGCCAAATCTCTAAAAGAAATAGTTGGAAGACCGCCTTTTAAATTTATCCATTCTTTTCCGCCGTTTAATGTAAAATATATTCCGAATTCAGTTCCTAAAAACATTAAGCCTTGCTTAACATGATCTTGAACTATTCTCCAAAGTACAGTACGTTCAGGTAAATTTGATTTTATTGATTTCAAAGTTTTACCTTTATCCGTACTTTTTAATAAGTACGGGTTCAAATCACCAAACTTATGATTATCTAAAACCACATAAACAGTATTGGCATTAAACAAATCGGCTTTAATATCACTTACAAAAGCTGTTTTAGGAACTCCGGGCAAACTACCAACTTCAATTTTGCTCCAATTTTTACCTCCATTTTCGGTTACTTGGATTATTCCGTCATCAGTACCTGCATAAATTAATCCTTCTTGAATAGGTGATTCTGCCAATGAAGTAATTGTGTTATAATTTGACATTGCCACAAAATCCCAAGGTGAATCCCAACTCCATGATTTATCCATTATGGGAAGAGTTATTCTTTCTTGATTACGGGTAAGGTCTTTTGATATTGGCTGCCAGCTATCTCCTCTGTCATCGGATTTCCAAACTCTTTGAGATGCAAAATATAATCTTGTTGGTGAGTGCGGACTAACCAAAATTGGAGCGTCCCAATTAAATCTTTCAAACGGTTCACCTTCATTAGGTTGCGGCTGAATAGCAACTATTTCTCCTGTGGTTCTATCTATTCTCGAAAGATGTCCCTCCTGCCATTCAGAATAAACAATATCAGGATTACCCGGTTCTGTTGCCGGTTGGTGACCATCGGCAAAAAGAGTAACAAACCAATCTGCATTTCTAATTCCTTGTACATTATCTGTTCTGGATGGTCCGCCTTGTGTATTATTATCTTGGGTTCCTCCGTAAACCGTATAAAAAGGTTCTTTATCATCAACGGCAAGCTTATAAAATTGAGTTACCGGAAGATTATTTATAAATCTCCATGTTTCCGTATCATCAAAGGTTTCATATAACCCTCCATCCGTACCAACCAATAAATAATTCGGATCATTTTTTCTAAAAACAATAGCGTGGTTATCTGAATGTTTATACTTTTCCTTCATTCTTTTAAATGTTTTTCCCCCATCTTCCGATACTTGCATTCTTACATCAACTAAATATATTTTATCAAATTTATGCGGGCTTGCATATAGTTCTTGATAATAATGTGGACCTGTTGCTCCGGAAACAGCTTCCGACATTTTTTTCCAGGATGCTCCTCTGTCTTCCGATTTGAAAACTCCTCCGGTTCTTCTATCAAGTTCAATTGCTGCATAAATTACATCTGGTTTTTGAGGAGAGATTGCTATTCCAATTTTTCCAAGATTGGATGTCGGCAATCCTTTTTTAAGTTTTTCCCAGGTTTCACCGCCATCTTTAGATTTATGAATTCCTGATCCTGGTCCACCTCCCATATAAGCAGCAACATTTCTATGTCGTTGCCATGTGGCAGCATAAATTAAGTTTGGGTCTCTCGGATCCAAAGCAATATCAGTTACTCCGGTCCATTTATTATCACCTAAAGTTTTTTTCCAAGTTTTTCCAAAATCGGTAGATTTATAAAAACCTCTTTCCCCTCCTTTTGACCAAAGCGTACCTTGAACGGCAACAAAAATTATATTGGAATTTTCTGGATGAACAATAATTTCGGAAATATGCTGGGATTCTTTCAATCCCATATTTTTCCAACTTTTTCCTCCATCTTCACTTTTATAAATTCCGTCTCCGTAACCAACGTGTCTTCCACCAACATTTTCACCGGTACCAACCCATATAATATTAGAATTATTAGGATCAATAGTTACACAGCCAATTGAATATACTTTCTGATTATCAAGAATAGGCTCCCAAGTAGTTCCTGAGTTTACGGTTTTCCAAACTCCGCCGGAACCAACTGCAACGTACCAAATACTGTTGTTAGTAGGATGAACAGCAATATCAGCAATTCTGCCGGACATAAAAGCGGGACCAATACTTCTTAACTTAATACCGGAAATAGTAGAAGAGGTTAAAACAGTATCTTTTTTTTGAGCCGGTAATAGTGAAACAAAAAATAAAGTATATATTAAAATCAAAACAGATGTGTTTATTTTTTTCATTTGACTTCCCCAAATAGTTAATGAAGGAGGATAGATTAGATAATAAATATAGTAATTTTGTTCAGAAAGAAACAGTGAGATAAAAGAATATTTCATCTCACTGTTTTAAAGTCAGATTAGATGTACATTCTTTTATAAAAGTATAAAAAAACTTTTAATTAATTCTTTTCCCCGGCATTTCTTTTCCGCCTTGATATAAAATTAGTTTGTTTACTTCTCCATTTTTATCTGTAATAAACTCTATTTTTGCATTTACAACTTTGAAATAAAAAACATTCTCTGTTTCGGGGAATACTTGAAATTTTACTTGACCAGTTGCTTGAGCATAAAGATTATTGTTTTCCAATGTAATTGCTATATCAAAATTTGGGAAAAGATTATACTTTCCAATATATTTTTTTAAAGTTTCTTCGGAAACTTCAGCATCTCCCGCTTTTTCAACTTCTACACCCAATTTCTTAAGCATTTCATAACCATTTAAGTTTTGCGGGTTTAGCTCAATGGATTTCTTATAAAACTCTATAGCTTTTTCTTTTTCACCTTTCTTCATTAATGCTTCACCCATACTGTCATAAGTATTCGCCGATTTCGGATATGCATCCATATTAAGCTGAAAGATTTTTATTGCGTCTTCAATTTTATCATTATTAAAAAGATAATATCCTAAATTATTTAATTCACTTTCCTTAAAATCAAAAGTCTCTTCTTCCGTTTTATTTAATTCTTTATACTGATTAACAGCCTCATCAATTCCATCTTCTTCAATAACAGTTAGAAGATGATTACCAATTGGTTTTTTAGGATATTCAAAATCCTGATTATATAAAATATTAGTTATGTTTTTTCGTATTGAGCTGAGTGGGGCACTTGTAATATTATTAAGAAAAACTATTAAAATTTTATCGTTAATAATTCGGGTTATGAGAGCATTAAACCCGTTTATTCCGCCTGTATGGGTAATCATGGTTAAACTATCTCCACCGGCAGGGTTTTCAATTTTTGATATCGCCCATCCAAATCCGTAATTAGATAAATAGGGAGTAAACATTTTCTTTTTACTTTCTTCCGAAATTAATTTATCGGTATAAAGCGCTTGATCCCACAAATAAAGATCATTAACAGTTGAGGCAATATCTCCGGCACCTATTGCATTTTTTACATTTAAATATCTCGTATTTACAAAACCCATTCCTCCTTTATCATAACCAGCAGCCCTGTTTTTTATTATTTTTTCATGTCTGTCTAAATAGGAATTTTTCATTCCTATTTTATCAAAAATTCTTTTTTGAATATTTTCTTCATAACTTTTACCCGTTACTTCTTCTATTATTTTTGCTAACAAAACATAGCCGCTATTA
>JAJRZB010000178.1 GCA_024275455.1 Bacteroidota bacterium
CTAATATCATTGATAATGTTTGCTCCGTTTAAAACCGCTTCCCTAGCAACCTCTGATTTAGTTGTATCAATCGAAATAATTATATCAGAATAGTTTTTTCTAAGATTTTGAATAACCGGAATAACTCTTTTTAATTCCTCATCTATACTAACTTTCTCTGCTCCTGGTCTAGTTGATTCCCCTCCTATATCAATAATATCGGTTCCTTCATTAATAAGTTTAACCGCATGGTTAACAGCATCCTGTAAACCTAAAAATTTTCCGCCATCAGAAAATGAGTCGGGAGTAACATTTACAATTCCCATAATAAGCGGGCTTTCCGATTCGACAATATTTTTATAAATATTATTCTGCATCAGCTTATATTTTCTTTAGAATAGACTATTACACCATTCTTAATTGTCATTTCAACATTAAATTCTTTATCAAGAACAACAAAATCTGCAGTTTTACCGCTTGCTAAAATTCCTTTATCCAACTTAACAACTTTGGCCGGGTTAACAGTTGCCATTCTCACAGCATCAGTAATTTTTGCTCCGGTTGTTTCTATAACATTTTTAATTGCTCTGTTTAAGGTTAGCGTGCTCCCGGCAATTGTGCCATCATCCATTACGGCTTTGTTGCCGGAAAGAGTTACTTTTTGATCTGAAAATTGAGTTTCTTCACCTTCATGCATACCACCGACTCTAATTGAATCGGTTATAAGAATAATTCCTTTTGGAGTCTTTGATTTTATTAAAAACTCCATTGTTGCAGGGTGAACATGGTATGTATCGGCAATTAATTGAATTTTCAATTCATCTCTCAAAAGTGCAGCAACAGCAACTCCCGGATTTCTGTGGTTAATCGGTTTCATAGCATTGAACATGTGTGTAACGTGAGCTGCACCATTATCAATAGCAAAGTCAACAACTTCGTAACTTGCTGTTGAATGCCCAATAGAACAAACTACACCATGGAATGAGGCTTCTCTTATAACATCTAAAGCTCCATCTAGTTCAGGTGCAATAGTCATCATTTTAATTGTTTGCTCTGATGCTTCCCACATTTCTTGGAATGATTCTATGGTTGGTTTCCACAAATATTCTTCATTCATTGCACCTTTTAATTCAGAATTTAAATAGGGTCCCTCCATATGAATACCGATAATATTGGATTCGGGATTATTCTTTATAAATTTAGCTACTCTGCTTAAATCATCTAAAAGATCTTGTTTGTGCTTTGCATGCAAACTAGCCAGTATTGATGTAGAACCTTTTTTTAAGAAATAATCACTAATTTTTTTTATACTTTCATCAGAACCATCGGAAAAACCAAAACCACCTGCACCGCCGTGAACTAACAAATCAATAAATCCGGGAACAATGTATTTATTGTGAACATCAATTATTTTATGAAAATTAGAAACATCTATTTTATCTTCCGGACCAACATGATATATTTTATTTTCCTTTGTAGTTAAAATTCCATTTTTAACAATCCTGAACGGTGTAATTATATTTGCTCCGAGAAATGCAGTTTCCATCTATATCAAACCTTTATAGTTTTGTTTTCAATTCAGTTGTTGTTTTAATTATATCTTTCGACCCAAACACAGCGGTTCCGGCTACAATAATATCGCAACCGGCATCTTTAATTTTCATAATGTTATCATTGTTTATTCCACCATCAATTTCAATTAAGAAATTGTAACCATTTTCATCCTTTATTTCTTTTAACTTTTTCACTTTCTCTAAAGTATAATCCAGAAATACTTGTCCCCCAAAACCGGGATTAACTGACATCACTAAAACCAGATCAACTAAATGTAAAATTGGCAATAATGTTTATACAGGTGTTGAAGGATTTATAGAAACTCCGGCTTTAACTCCCAATTCTTTAATTTCATTAATTATTTTATCCAAGTGAATAACTGCTTCTTGATGAACCGTTAAGTAATCAGCACCGGCATTAGCAAAAGATTGAATAAAATTTTCCGGTTTTTCAATCATTAAATGAACATCTAAAGGTAGTTTTGTTAAATTCCTAACAGTCTTAACTATGAAAGGTCCAAATGTAATGTTAGGTACAAATTTACCATCCATAATATCACAATGAATAATATCTGCACTTCCCAGTTCAACAGCTCTAATTTGCTGTGAAAGATTAGAAAAGTCTGCTGCAAGAATAGAAGGAGCTAATAAGGCCATATTATTTCTCGTTTTTTGTAATGAATAAATCTATTGATTCACCTGTTTGAACAAGGTTGTTTTTTGATGGATATTGTGTGATTACAGTATTGGGTAAAAGATTTTTCGATTCTTCGTAATTAATATTCCCTATTACAAGAGAATTCTGTTGTAAAACCTTTCTTGCTTCCTTTAAAGAAAGACCATAAAGATCAGGAACTCTCACCATTCCGATATTTGGTCCGGTACTTATTGTAAGAGAAACCTTAGCACCCCTTTGTAATTTTGTTCCTTCTTCAGGATATTGCTCAATAACAGTATTTGCCGGTTCTTCCGATTTAACCTCTGTAACCTGATCCACCACAAAGCCCATATTTTCAACGGTTATTTTCGCATCTCTTAAAGATCTATTTATTAAGTCAGGCATTTTAGTTAACGGATTACCTCCACTTATAAATAAGTATACCCGTCTATTTTCCTTAACTACAGATCCGGCTTCCGGTTTTTGAAAAATCACATGATCAATGGGAAATTTCTCATTGTATCTGGGACCTTCATAAATTACTTGTAAATTAATATCCTTTAATATTTTACCCGCTTCATCCTTTTGTATTCCAACTAAGTTTGGAACAGTAACTTCCTTGCTATTAACAACGGCTGGCATAATAAAGACATCAATAACAAATAAAATAATAGCCGAAATTGTAAAAAATACAATTGACCATGTTGCAATTTTTTTAATAATGTGTTTCATTCGTACAAATATATTAAATGAGGGTTTTTATAACAACTTAATATTTTTTATTCTTATTAAAATATTGTAATTTTGGTAGATTATTACTTTAGCAATACGAAATTATTATTGAATCACTTTACAACAAATAGGAGCGTGTATGTTTAAACATCATCCCAAAGGATTGCCTGTACTCTTCTTTACCGAAATGTGGGAGCGATTTGGTTTCTACTTAATGTTGGGAATTTTCACTTTATATATGATAGACACCGAAGGAAATGGTGGAATGGGTTTTAGTTTTGCCAAGTCAGCAGATATTTACGGAACTTATTTAGCACTTGTTTATTTAACTCCTTTTATAGGAGGATTGTTAGCAGATAGAGTTCTGGGATATAGATTGTCAATTACTATTGGTGGTACTTTAATGGGATTGGGTTATATCGGATTAGCCGTTCCCGGAGAAGCAGCTTTTTTTATTTCCTTACTCTTAATAATAATAGGTAATGGTTTTTTCAAACCAAATATTTCTACATTGGTAGGAAATTTATATAATAACGAAAAATATGAGAAATATAAAGATGCCGGTTTTAATATATTCTATATGGGAATTAATATAGGAGCATTTGTTTGTAATTTTATTGCCGCTTATTTAAGGAATCAATATGGCTGGGGATATGCTTTCGCAATTGCCGGTGTTGGAATGTTATTAGGTTTAATCTGGTTCTGGAGCGGACAAAAACATGTAAAAGAAGCCGATGTTATAAAGCCGACTCAAAAAGAAGATGTTCCATTACCAAAATTATTCGGTATTATCTTTGTACCGGCAATAATATTCGGGTTAATTGGATGGTTTGTACCAACTTTATTATTCGGTCAACCACTATTAGGGGCTAATTCTACAGATGCATTTTTATTTGCTGCTGTTCCTATAGTTGCATTTTATGCCTCTTTGTGGGTTAGAGCATCTAAAGAAGATAAGCGTCCAATAGCTGCTCTTCTTTCTGTGATGGGTGTTGTAGTTATCTTTTGGGCTGTGTTTCACCAAAACGGTTCTGCTTTAACTATTTGGGCTGAAGATTATACATCCCGAGAAATGCCGGCTGCTGTCGAATCAATTGCCGAAACATTTTCTTTGGTACAAGTTGTTGATACATCACCCCGAGAAGTTCCCAAAACAGATGCACACGGCGTTCCGCTTCAAGATGAAGACGGAAAAATTATTACAACAATGGGACCGCATCCTTATTTTAATAATTTACCAAAAGATCAGTGGCCTCCCGAAGGAAAAAGTTTAAAATTACTTTCTACTGAAATATTTCAATCTATAAATCCTTTCTTTGTAGTTTTTTTAACGCCGGTTGTAGTAGGATTCTTTTCATTTTTACGTAGAAAAGGCAAAGAACCTTCAACTCCCGGTAAAATTGGTCTGGGAATGTTTATAACTGCTCTATCAACAGTTGTAATGATGATAGCTGTTATAACATCTGATAACGGAGCAGTAAAAAGTGCTCCCACTTGGCTAATAATTAATTATGCTGTAATTACAGTAGGAGAATTATTTTTAAGCCCTATGGGTTTAGCTTTAGTCTCCAAATTAAGCCCGCCCAGAATAACTGCACTTATGATGGGAGGCTGGTTTTTATCAACTGCGATCGGTAATAAATTATCGGGAATTCTTTCAGGTTTATGGAACGTATTTGATAATAAAATATATTTCTTTATGATAAATTTTGCCGGAGCTATGTTCGGTGCAATCCTAATGTTCTTGTTATTAAAATGGCTTAAAGAAATAGTTTATGAACATACGGGTCACCATTAAAAAATAAGGAAGTTTTATGTTAGTAATCGTTAAAAAAAATTATGAGAAACTAAGTATTGAAGCTGCAAAAGTTGTAGCCGATAGATTAAAGAAAAAACCAAATTTAGTTTTAGGGCTTGCAACCGGAAGTACACCTCTCGGCTTATATAAAGAACTTATAAAAATGCATAAATATTAAGGTCTTGATTTTTCTAAAGTTACAACTTTTAATTTGGACGAATATGTCGGGTTACCTCCTACCCATGACCAAAGTTATCATTATTTTATGCAAAAAAACTTTTTCGATAATGTTAATATTGACCCGAGATATATACATGTACCTCACGGGATGGCTAAAGACATTGAACATTTTTGTAATTGGTACGAAGAACGAATTGCTTCATTCGGAGGGATTGATCTGCAAGTATTAGGCATTGGAGCAAACGGACATATAGCATTTAACGAACCGGGCTCTTCGCTCGGTTCCAGAACAAGAATAAAAACATTAACTCCCGCTACTAGAGAAGACAACAAAAGATTTTTTAAAAATGAAGAGGATGTTCCAAGGTATGCTATAACAATGGGAGTTGGAACTATAATGGATGCAAAAGAATTGCTTTTAGTTGCGAGTGGTAAAGGTAAAGCAAAGTCTATAAGTAATGCGGTTGAAGGACCTTTAACAGCAATGTGTCCCGCTTCAATTATACAAATGCACAAAGAAGCTTTTGTAATATTGGATAATGAAGCCGCATCTAAACTGAAAGGAACTTATGTCGATACTTGGGAATCAATAGTATTTAAATAAAATCTCTGGGTAATATTGTGAAAAGTATTTGTATTTTTGAAGATGAACAATATAAGCAACTTCAACCGTTAACTTTTTTTCGCCCGTCTTATCACTTGAAGTGTGGAATTTTATCTCTCCACCGAAAAATAAGAAGGAATTATCCTAATGTCCGTGTTGAATTAAATACACGTGCATATTTAAGGGATGTTATCAAACAAAATCACCCTGATGAAATTGTTGACCATGTTAAATCGGGAACAATGCTTTTCCTTAACGGGAGAATTTTAGTTGATGATAATTTCCACAACCAAGTACCTCTTGATGGGAATGACGAATTATTTGTGAGTAAAGATAAATTTATTGGTGCACGTTTAAGCGGTAAAAACTTAGATTATGTAAGTGATTCACTAAAAGATGTACTTTCTATCAACGATTTTCCGGATATTCCAAAAAAAGAAATTGATGTTACTATAATTGAATATCCATGGGATCTTATTAAATACAACGAACAAGAATTAATTAGTGATTTTTATAAACTAACAAACTTAAACGAAAATAATGTGCACGATTTTTTAGGAGTTTATTTTCTAAATAAAGATAATATTTTTATTGGTAAGAATGTTACAATTAAACCGGGGGTTGTTTTGGATGCTGAGGACGGTCCCGTTTATATTGGCGATAATGTAAAAATTATGCATAATGCCTCAATTCAAGGACCTGTTTTTATTGGACAAAATTCAATTGTTAAAATGAATGCTACTATATACCATAATAGCAGTATTGGTAAAGTAAGCAAGGTTGGTGGTGAAATTGAAAACACAATTATCCATAGTTATTCCAATAAACAACATAACGGTTTTCTTGGTAATTCTTATCTTGGTTCTTGGGTTAATTTAGGAGCCGGAACAACTAACAGTGATTTAAAAAATAACTACGGTTCAATTAAAGTTCAAATAAATAATCAGTTAATAAACAGCGGAAGACAATTTGTAGGTTTAACTATGGGAGATCATTCTAAAGCTGCAATAAATACTTCATTCAATACAGGTGCTGTTGTTGGAGTTTCTAGCAATGTTTTCGGCGGTACTTTCCCTCCCAAATATATTCCCTCTTTTTCTTGGGGAGGTTCTGAAGCACTAACTACTTACGATATTGACAGAAGCATTGAAGTTGCCGAAAGAGTTATGCAAAGAAGGGATGTTGTACTTACAAATATTGACAAAGAACTTTTCAGAACAGTTTTTAATTTGACTGTCGCCGAACGTCGTGCAATGGGTTTCCCGAAATAATATTTTTAATAAGCTTGTATTAAATTAGATAGAAAACTTTCGAGTTTTTAAAAATTAAAATATTTTTACTATTTAGTCTAGCTAAGTATCTAATATTAACCGCAACATCTTAATAAACCTCGAAGGTTTTTTAAGATCTTTTTCTTACCCATTGTTTAACAAAAAAAGAAAATCTACAAATGTTTAAAAATTATTTCTATATATTTAGAGCAGTTATAGAATTACAACCGAAATTAAATGGTTGTATAATAAATGATATCTATTCGCAAGAAAAGAATAAATTATTTTTTCACGTGCCTACAGATAAATATCCGCACAGGCATTTAATAATTTCCGTTAACCCTCAATTTCCTTTTCTGTTATTGAAAGACGAACATCACAAAGCTAAAAAAAATACTGTTCATTTTTTTCAAGAAAAATTACCTGCTCAAATATCAAATATTGAAATCAGTAATAGTGATAGAATAGTTAGAATTATCTCTAATCACTTTAATCTTTATTTAATTGTTAGAGGCGGTAAAACAAATGTGATTATTATTGATAAAACATATAATGTAAACTCATTTAAAAAAATGACTGAAAACATTACTGAAGAATTATCTAATACAATATTTATTGATGAACCTCAAAAACTAAAAATTGCAAATGATGAGAATGAATATCTTAATGTGAACGAGTTAAAGTCGGTATATCCAATGATACCAAGTGAAATTAAAAACGAACTTCTACATAGAAGTACATCTGATAATTTTATTGATTTTAATAATTCTTTCAAAAGAATAATAACTGAAATATTGCATAACAGAATAAAAGTGGGCTTTAACGAAGATTTAAATAAACTAGTTTTTATCCCCGATTCTTTTAAGACTTTACTAACAATCAATTCAAAAACTTTTGAATATTTTAACGATGCACTTCAATTTTATTTATCCAATTATTATAAAGGTCAGAGAAAAAATAATTATGAAAAAGATTTAAATAAATTCTTCGAAAAAGAATTATCAGCACTTTCATCGAAATTAAATAAGTTAAAACAAAGGATTGATATCGGTTCAAAGGAACGAATATACTACCGATTCGGTAATATGCTTTTAACAGATATATATAAGCTTAAAAAAGGGATGGATTCAATTGAAATTAATTCTTTAGATGATAATGAAATAGAAAAAATTAAATTAGATAGTAAACTTAGCCCAAAACAAAACATTGATAAATATTTTGAGAAAGCAAAAGATGAAAAAGTAAATTATAACAAATCGGTAGAGTTGTTTAACTTTTCAAAGAAAAAATATGAAGACTTGTTAAATGATTTTAAGAAATTTGAAAATTCAGATTCTACGGAAGAAATAATAGCTTTGCATAAAAAGCTAATTAAGCAAAATGAGAAAATTATAAAAATGGATACAGGACACAAATTCAAATACTGGCACTATTTAATCGAAGATAAATATCATCTTTATGTAGGCAGAGACAGCAAAAGTAACGATTATCTTTCAATTAAATTTGCCAAGCAAAATGATTATTGGTTTCATGCCAGAGGTTTGCCGGGTTCACATGTGGTTTTAAGAGTTGAGAATACAAAAATTGGAGTGCCAAAAGATATAATTAAAAAAGGTGCTGCTATAGCTGCCTATTACAGTAAGGCAAAAACAGCCGGTACAGCTTCGGTATCATATACATTGGCAAAATTTGTTCACAAAAAAAAAGGCATGGCACCCGGTAAAGTTTTGCTTTCGAAAGAAAATACTTTACTGGTTAGACCTGGAATACCAAAAAACTGCGAGTTAATTAGTGAATAAAGATAATATAAACAGAGCTAAAATATTTTTTGCTCAAGGTGAAAGAGAAATAAATAACGCAAAAAGCAAATTAAATGATAATAATGACGGGAAAGTAAGAACACTAGCCAGAAGAGCTGCCGGATTTTATATTGACGGATTACTAGCTTTGAAGCCTCGAAATAATTACGGAAATAGTTTTATCAACCATTTAAAGGCTTTGCGAAATGATTTAGATGTTCCTGAGAATATACGTGAAGCTGCTAATAAATTAACAACTAAAGTCGGCGTTGATGATCTCTCGGGACATGATTCAATTATTTTTGCCGAAATTATTATTGATTATTGTAAACTGAATGTAAAATTTGATTAACTTTACTTAAAAATAATTTTTAGAAAGGTGAAGCTACTTGTGAAAACTAAAATAAATTATAGTGTAATTTTTTGGATTATAATAGCATCCGTAATATTAGGAATTACCTATAACTATTTTTCAGTGGACGGGATAGACTTTCTAAGAAAACCTACCGTAATAAAAAATATAAACGATTTTGAAGAAAGTGACTCTACATCTATCATTGGTATTGATCTTGCTCAAGCAGTTAACTTTTATAATACCAATGCTGCAGTATTTGTTGATGCAAGGGATCAATGGGACTTTTCTGAAACACATATTGCCGGAGCAATAAATATTCCCGAATTCAGTTTTGAGCCGAAGGATTCTATCCTATCAGGATTTTCAAAGCATCAAATATTTGTGCTGTATTGTAATGGAGATGATTGCGATATCAGCAAACGTTTGGCTATGGAGTTTAAAAAACTTGGTTTCATTAATACATTTGTATTTCTCGGCGGTATTTTTGAATGGGAAGAAACCGGGTTACCAGTTGAGAAAGGTAAATCTGATGAATAAAGAGAAATTAAAATTATATACCCTTGCAATTTTAAGAATATATTTAGCCCTTGTCTTTATTATTAGCGGAATGGATAAAATTAATGACCTACATGCATTTGCAGATTCAATAGAAAATTATAAAATATTACCAATTTATGTAATAAATATAATGGCAATAATTATTCCGTGGGTTGAAGTAATTAGTGGTGGATTTTTATTACTTGGAATATTTATTAAAGAGAACTCTTTAATAATATTCTCATTACTTACTATTTTTACAATTGCTATTATTATTGCAGTTCTTAAGGGATTAAATATTGAATGTGGTTGCACGGGAACATATGACGGACAAAAAGTAGGTTTGCTAAAAATTGCTGAAAATATTTTTTCTCTTGGCATTGCGTTCTTTTGTATTATTACTCCAAGACAAGTATTAACTTTTATCAAACAGTGAAAAATTAATTCTACTGGGAATTATTTTAGTGAACTCCATTCAAACTCACATAGTTGATGTCTTTTTTCAAATATTCCAATTTTTCTTCCGAAAGAAAAAAGTTAAAAAGAGAATAACATTAAATTCTAACTATAATGTTTTATTAATACTAAAAGGTTCTGTATCTGATGCACTGATGACAACACCTTTTATTAAAATTTTACAGCAAAATTCCAAAGCAACAACTTTAATTCTTACAAATAAAAAAAACACCGAAATATTTAATCATAATTTTGATATTGAGAAAGTTTTTAATTTTTCAGATAATATTCCTGAGAGTATAAAATTATTGTACAAACTAAAAATTAAGAATTTTGATGTTATTATAAATTTAAATGAAGAATTTGATCGGCAGACTTCTTTAATTATTGGACTTCTTAAAACTAATTATAAAATTGGATTTTCAAATATTACTCCAAAACTTTTAACACATCCAATTGAGAACTCGGAAAAATTTGCAAATCATAAAGTTGATAGATTGCTGAAATTAACAGAAGCTTTTGATTTTATTTACACAAAAAAAGGTTTAAACATTTTTTATGAAACACAAAAAAAATCTGATGAAAATCTTAAAAATTTTCTTCATGAAAAAAATGTAAAGGATAAACTTTTGGTCTGCATTAATATTTCCACTTATGAAGAAAATAAAATAAATTGGAAAACTGAAAACTATATTAAAATAGTTAAATATCTAAGTGAATTTGAACTCGACATTATAGTTACTTCCTCAATTTATGATATTGAACTTGCGGAAAAAATCTCAGTTAAAAATAGTCATACTTTTTACAATACCGATTTTGACGAGTATGCAGCTCTAATTAAATATTCTGATTTTATTTTCACTCCCGATTCTTTTACTGTTCACTTGGCTGCAGCTTTTAAGAAACCGGTTTTCATCTTGTTTAACGAGGGAGATGAAATGCTTCATGTTCCATATAATTCTGATTTCGATTTTGTTCTAAACGAAAAGGATAATTTATCAAAATTATCATATGGTAAAGTTTTAAATAGTTTCATCCCCTATTTTGAATATGTTTTTGAAAGGTATGGTAATAAAAAATAATTTGTAGGGTTTCGTATATTAAACAATAATTATTGATAAAAATATTAGTATAACTTAAAATAACTGTCATTCCGGTATACCTTAAGCCGGAAGCTCGAATAAAAAAGATTAAGTGGAATATTTTAGGGAATGAAAAACTCAAATAAAATTGAAATTAATAAAATAATTATTTTTGATGGAATATGTCTTCTTTGTAATTCGGCAGTTTACTTTTTACATAAGCGGTTGAGGTACAGAAACTACAAATTTATTGCCTCGCAATCTGATACCGGTAAAGAATATTTGAAGAATTTTAATTTGGAAGCAACCAGCCAAGAATCCATAATATTATTAAAGAACGAAAGCATTTTTACAAAAAGTGATGTAGTTCTGGAAATAGTTGACGATATGCAGACTATTTGGAGTATAATTAAAATATTTAAAATCGTTCCTAGAAGAATTAGGAATATATTTTACGATTTTATTTCTAAACATCGTCACGCTATCTTTGGGAAAACAAATTCGAACACAAATGATTAATAAAAGAATAAATATTTCATCCGGTGCACCATGGGAAGATATTGTGGGTTATTCTCGTGCTGTAAAAATTGGCAACCAAATTTTTGTTTCCGGTACTACTGCAACAGATACAAATGGAAATATTGTTGGATTGAATAACGTTTATGCTCAAACGATACAATGTATCAAAAACATAGAAAACGCTTTGGCTAAAGCTAATGCTAACCTTAAAGATATTGTTAGAGTAAGAATTTTTGTTAAAAATATTGATGATTGGGAAATTATTGGAAAAGCTTTAAGCAAATATTTTATTAAAATAAAGCCGGCTGCTACAATGGTGGAAGTAAGCAAATTAATTTCCCCGGAAATATTAGTGGAAATTGAAGCTGATGCTTTTATTGATAATAAATTATAATTATTAAGTCCTTTATTAATGCATAGTGATTTAGTAGAAATATATCTATTTTTATCGAAACAATTAAAGGAGGACAAAAAATGAAATATTTAATACTCCTTATTACACTTCCCTTTTTACTTATAATTACTTCTTGTAAAAAAGACGATGACCCGATTAACGCACCAATTGATTTATTGTCAGACACTTACAATAATATTCCGGTTAAAGTTAATACACAGAATAATTTTACTTTTACGGTAAATGCACAAAATTTAACTTATCGTACTGAAGATGAGTTGACTTTTGACAAAGATTCTATAGTAGTTACAATAACTTTAACTAATGTAGTTTCCTCAGATGGAACTATTAAATTATTCGATCATACTGATAACGAAATTTTTACTGAATCATTAAATAATAATAAAGTAGTTGTCAGACCCAATATTAATGGAAAAATTCCGAATAAAATTACGATTGATTTGGTTAGTTTTACTGGACAATTAACATTTGTTGTTGCAGTGGATAAATCATAGTTTTAATTACAGAATTATTCTCTATGGAACTTACTAAAAATGAAAAAGTAATAATTCACGATAAAGAATTCCTTATTACTAAAATTGCTTTAATAAAAAAGATTGAGTTACTATTTGAAAAAGTCAGAAAGGTGTTAAACAATTCAATAAATATTTCTAAATATAAATTTCCTTCCAATATTGATATTAAACATGGCAAAATATTTAGAGGCGAAAACTACAATTCTCTTCCTTACGTTATGTTGGATTATCCGAAATACTTTTCAGGAGACGATGTATTTGCTTTTAGAACAATGTTTTGGTGGGGAAATTTCTTTAGTTCTACATTGCATCTTGAAGGTAAGAGCCTTAACAAATATAAAGAACTATTATTCCGCAACTATACCTCCCTTATAAATGAAAATGTTTATATATGTGTAAACGATAATCCTTGGCAATATCATTTCGATAGAAGTAATTATGTTTTATTAACAGAAGAAAATAAAAATCTTTTAACCAACTCAAGCTTTATTAAACTTAGTAAAAGATTTAGTCTTGATGATTTCAACAAGTTACCTTTTTTAGTAAATAAATATTTTAGTACTCTTCTAAAACTCTTATCAGATTAAGTCTCAATGGATAAAACTAAATTAGAAAACCTCTTCGAAAATCTGAGTAAACCTTTAATTTTGGATGGAGCAATGGGAAGCTTAATTCAACAAAAGGGTTATCCTACTGATAAACACTTGTGGACAAGCTATTTAAATTTTAAATATCCTCAAGTTATATCAGAAATACACAAAGATTATATAAAAGCCGGATGCGATATACTAACAACAAATACTTTTAGAACAAATCCGTTAGCAATAAAAAATGCAAATTTCGGGTTAGATATTTCTGAAGCGGTAAAATTAAGTGTAGAACTATCTAAAAAGGTCGCTGAGAATAATAATGTTTTGCTAGCAGGCTCAAATGCTCCGGTTGAGGATTGTTACCAAGTTGAAAGGAGGGTCAGATTATCAGAAATTAAATATAATCATGAAAAACATATTGAATTACTTTACAATAACGGAGTTGATTTCATACTTAATGAGACTCAAAGTCATTTTGATGAAATTGAAATAATTTGCCGATTTTGTTCGGATAATAATATTCCATATATAATCAGCCTTTTTGTTACAAGCGATTTAAAATTATTAAGTGGTGAAAATATAACTGAAGCTGTAGAATTAATAAAAAGTTACAATCCTTTATTAATTTCTTTCAATTGTTTCTCTGATTCAGTTTTTCTTAAATTGATTAAAGTTATTAACTTAAATTTTAGATGGGGTTTTTATTTAAACTGCGGCAGCGGTGAGTATACAGATAAAGAAATTAGTTGCGGACTTGATGAAAATAGATATGCTGAGATTGTAAAAAGTTCATTAAGTTTAAAACCAAAATTAATTGGGGCTTGCTGCGGTTCAAACCCTAATCATATAAAATCAATTAAAAATCTTTTAGATGAAGAATTTAGTGTTTAAAGCTCCGGCAAAGATTAATTTGGGACTGAATATTGTTTCCAAAAGATCAGATGGTTTTCATAATTTGGAAACTTTTTTCTATCCAATTAAAGCTCTATGCGATATATTAATTTTTGAAGAGAGTAATTCTTTTAAATTCACTTCTAATAACTCTAACTTAAATAAAGAACCGGATAATCTTATACTTAAAGCACATTCACTAATAGAAAATTTTATTGGGAAACAACTTCCTGTTAAAATTACTTTAACAAAAAATATTCCTATTGGTGCCGGTTTAGGCGGCGGTAGTTCGGATGCCGCAACAACTTTAATTGCACTTAATAAGTTTTTTAATTTAAAAATAGAACCTATAAAACTTAATCAATTTGCGTTAAACTTAGGTTCTGACGTACCGTTCTTCTTAAAATCAAAACCTCAAATAGGTTATTCAAGGGGAGAAATTTTATATGAGTCACAAATTAAAATTACTCATCCGATTTTAATTGTCAATCCGGGCATACATATTTCCACAAAAGAAGCATTTAGTAATATTACTCCCAAACCTTCTAAATTTGATTACAACTATTTTATTACTTCTAAAAAGATTGATTTTAATCAGCTTAACGGTAAATTAACAAATGATTTTGAGAAGTATGTTTTTGATTCTTACCCGGAAATTCTTGAGATTAAGCAAACATTGCTAAAACATGGAGCTATATTTTCTCAAATGAGCGGTACCGGTTCTACGGTATATGGAATTTTTAATAACATTAAAAATGCTAATGATGTTTTAGAAAAGCTTCCTGTAAAATATTTTAAATTTCTTTCTAATATTCCTTAACAACAATTATTTTAATAAGTTTTTATAATATTCTTATTATTCAGCTCTGAGTAATAGGTAATATAATACTAACTGTTGTTCCCGGATTTTTATCATCCCCAATATTAGCGGGACTTACAATTGTTATTTCACCGTTAAAGCGATTTACTATTTCCTTAACCAAGGCTAAACCTAATCCGCTTCCATCTATTTTTTTCGTTCGCAGATTAGAAGCTCTATAAAATTGTCTAAATATCATTTTAATTTCATTTTGAGGAATACCAATCCCGTTATCTGAGACCTCAATTTTTATTTTATTTTCAAAATTTTCTAACTCTATTAATATTTTACCATTCTTATTAGAATACTTTACTGCATTACCAATAACATTTGAAAAGATTAATTCAAATAACATTTTGTCACCGTCAATCATAACATTTTCATATCCATCAGCATTAATTTCAATGCTTAAGTTACTGTCCCTAATAGAATCAGATTTTTGTTCAATGATTTTTTCAATTATTTTTTTTATATCAATTTTTTCTATGGAAAATTCATCGATTAATTTTAACTTAGAAATTCGCAAAATGTTATTGATTAAATTTAATGCTTCTTCATTTCGCTTTATCACTCTTTCTAACTTATTTTTAACATTTTTATTTATCTCGCCGAGGTATCCATTTTTAATTAATTCAATAATTGATTGAGAAGCAACAATTGGTGATTTTATCTCGTGCACAACTCCCATAATATAGGTTTGTTTCGTTATTTCAAGTTCATCAATTTTTTCTAACGATTCTTTTAGTTCTTGTTCTCTTCTATACAATCTTTTTGCTATTCTACTAGTAATTCCAACAGTTGTAAAAATTGTAAAAATAAAAATGCATAAAGATGTTATTATAAAATTAAAGTTTTGTGCAAATTCGGCAATATGTATTTCAGCTATGTGGTAGTGTGGTATTACTGAATAGTATTCTCCCAGAACAACTCCGGTAAAAGAAACAACTAATATAAAAGCAATTGATAGTATTACTCTTTGAGGTAAAATTAAACTTCCTATTATCATGTGAAAAATATAAAGCATGTATAAGGGTGTTTCTATTGTACCCGTAAAATGAACAACAAATGTTAATGCAATAAGATCCAAAACTATTTGAACTAAAGAAAAATGGAGTGGATTAAATTTAAGTTTACTCCAATTGAGATATGACCTTGTTCTGTGTAGTAAAATATTATATAGTAAAATTACTAAAGTTACCAGAAGTAAAGCTCTTATTTGGATTTGGGTAAAATCCAACTTCAATACATAAATTGAAATTAATATAATTGCTACCAACATTAATACGGCAGCATATCTAATATGAATGAACCAAAGATTTCTATTCCTTATGGAATCTAAATATTCGTCATAATTTATAGCCCAATCCGGAATAAGTTTTATCATAACAATAAAGTTAATAATTAGTAATAATTTTGCTCACTTTATTTTAAAGTGAGCAAATTAAATATGATCTTTATCTTATGCTATATATTCACCTCTTTTAACATAATCAGTATGTAGCAATTTGTGAGATTTATGACCACATGGACCTTCTGTAAAAAAGTTTTTGTATAAATATAATATATGAGGATTTTCGTGAGATTTCCTTACGGGTAAACCAGCTTCTTCTTTATAAATCGCTTCAGCTCGTTTTGCACGAATTTCGGCACTTGTTGGTATCGGCTGACCACCTCCGCCTATACAACCGCCCGGGCAACCCATAAACTCAATAAAATGACACTCACTAAATTTGCCACCGGCTTTTATATCTTCCATAACTTTCTTTGCATTTGCTGTTCCATGAGCCACTGCTACTTTAAGAGTAACCCCTTTTAACCACTCCCAATCAGGGAAAAAGTGTTTTAGCATTTCAGGAACCGGACCAACTTCGGTTATAGGTAATTCAACATAACGAATTCCTTCAAAACCTCTAACCGGTAGAATATTTGCATTTTCAAATATACTTTCAACTTTCTTACCGGTTACTAACTCAATAACAGTTCTAAGAGCCGCTTCCATAACTCCTCCTGTAGCGCCGAAAATTAATCCTGCTCCGGAAGCATCTCCAAACGGGTCATCAAATTCCGATTTTGGCATTTCAGGTAAAAATATTCCGGCTTCTTTTATCATTTGTGCTAGCTCTCTAGTTGTTAATCCGTAATCTACATCTTTAAATCCGGAATCCACCATTTCCGGTCTGTTACATTCAAACTTTTTAGCTGAACATGGCATAACTGCAACAGTCACAATATCCTTTGGGTCTATTTTTTCTTCTTGGGCATAAAAAGTTTTAATTACAGCACCAAACATTTGTTGAGGTGATTTTGCCGAACTTAAATTATCAATATAATCTGTATAAAAATGTTCCAAATATTTAACCCACCCAGGTGAACAAGAAGTAAATTGAGGAATTGCGGAATTTTTATCTTCCTTTACAAGTGCATTATAGAGACGTAATAACAATTCCGTACCTTCTTCTAATATCGTTAAATCTGCTGTAAAATTTGTATCAAATACTTTATCAAAACCAATTCTTCTTAGAGCAGTATTTAATTCTCCGGTTAACGAAGTTCCAGCTTCTAAACCGAATTACTCTCCGATTGCAGCTCTTGGTGATGGAGCAGTTTGGATAACCACATGTTTATTCGGATCATCAATAGCAGCCCATATTTCATCTCTGGGATCATTAGCTCTTAAGGCTCCGGTAGGACAACGGTTTATACACTGACCGCAATTTATACAAACAACATCTAATAATGGTTTATCAAAAAATGTTCCTATATGAGTTGCATCTCCCTTATCAATTGCCTCTAAAACACCAACTTCTTGAAGGTCAATACAAGTTCTTACACATCTCTTACATAAAACACATTTATCCATATCTATTACAACTGAATAGGAAGATCTATCAACTTCATATTTTGGTTTTTCAATATGTCCGAAATTATAATGGTCAATTCCATATTCTTTAGCAAGAGATTGAAGCTCACAGTTATTATTCCTAAAACATGCGTAACATTCACCATAATGTTCACTTAATAATAAATCTAATATGTGTTTTCTGGCTTTTCTAACCATCGATGTTGATGTGTTGATCTTAATTGGAGCAGTAATTGGGAACGCACACGAAGCCTGTAATGTTCTCATCCCTTCAACTTCTACAACACATAACCTGCAAACTCCAGCAACACATAAATCGGGATGATGGCAAAGAGTTGGAATATGAATACTATTCTGTCTGCATGCTGCAAGTATAGTGGTACCTGTAGGAACAACTATTTCTTTTTCATTTATATGAATTTTTACGGATCCGCCAATATATTCAGGATTTTTAGGTTTTTCAACAGTATGAGCTTTTTGACTTACAGGAGCTCTATCTTTTTTAATTTTGTCCATTGTTACCTCCATCACTATAGCTCAAAACATCATCCTTAAAATTCTCTAAAATGGAAATAAAAGTATTCGGACTCGATTGTCCTAATCCACATTTTGATGCTACCTGCATAGTTTTACCTAATTCTTTTAATTTATTGATGTATGAAAAAGTATATTCGCCTTTTTCTATTTTTTCAACACCTTC
>JAJRZB010000179.1 GCA_024275455.1 Bacteroidota bacterium
AAACAATATAAACATCGTCAGTATCCTGATATTACCCACAATGTAAGATGTCAATTCCCGGCGCCTAATTTTGATCAAGCATTTGCGCTTACAATTGGGAGAGAGGGAATAAATCCGCAACCTGAATACTATGCTAAAATTCATAAAGAATATGCACAGTTTACTGATGGATTTGTTTCATACTCGGATGGATGTCATGATGATGTTAATAAAATTATATGGAGTCAGCGTGGTTGGAATCCTGAGAAAAATGTAAGAGATATATTAATAGAATACAGCAGATTATTCTTTGGACCTAATTTAGAGATTAGTGCAACAGAAGGAATTTTAGCTCTGGAGAAAAACTGGCTTGGTCCGTTAAAGGCAAATGGAAGTGTAGAAACAACATTTACATATTGGAAAGACCTGAAACAAAAACACCCGGAACTTTCTGATAATTGGAGATGGCAGATGCTTCAACTAAGGGCTAATTATGACACCTATATACGTAGAAGACTTTTATATGAGAAAAGCCTTGAGAAAGAGGCAAACAAAATTTTAGAACAAGTTGATGAACTCGGCATTGAAGCGGCTATGGAAAAATCTTTAAAAAAGATTAATGAAGCAGATACTCAACCAGTTAATCAGGAGATTAAGAATAAAATTGAAGAATATTGTGAAAAACTTTTTAATTTAATCGGACTGCAAACAAGTGTTAAGTTGTATCAGGCAAGCGGTTTAGAGAGAGGATGTATCCTGGATTTTGTTGATCATCCCTTAAATAATAGATGGTGGTACGAAGATGAATTTATTAAGATAAATAAGATGGAAACTGAGAAAGAAAATAAAGAAAGATTAGATGTAATCAGAAAATGGGAAAATCCGGGTATTGGCAGTTATTATGATGATATTTCAAATATTGCAAACAGTCCGCATGTAAGTTCTTCTGTTATTGATGGAACAGATTTCAGTTGGCTTAACAATGGGTTTAGCAGACTACGACTTTCTTCACAAGTTTATCAGAATAACCCAATTCTTGAATATGATAATCTTAATCCTAATGTCAGGTATATGATCCGTATTGCTGGCTATGGAGATGCTTTATTAAGAATTGATGGGCAAAGAATGGAACCGGTTTTGTATAATAAAGAAGTTGAAAAATTTAAAGAGTTTATCGTGCCTATGAATTTGGTAGGTGATGGGAAAATTACCGTAACGTTTGATCAGCCTGAAGAATCACACCTCAACTGGAGGAAATATTCAAGAATTTCTGATGTTTGGTTAATTGAGAGATAATAAATAAAAGTACTTTTAGATTATTGTTTCTATTACTTTTTGTAGAATATCAAATTACTAAACCGATTTATTTTATAACAATTCTATAAGATTTAGGTGATAGCTCTCTAAATCAGCCTTTAAAATAAATAAAAATGTTTTTTTTTGCAGCATTTCATTTTAAAAAACTTGGCATAAATTATTCATTTGCTTATCTCTATAACAATCGAAACAAACGATTGCATAACAATAAAAATATGGTTTTATAAAATCTTCCTTTAAGTTATTTTTGCAAATTCTGGAGCTGTCAAAATGGTCAAATATCCTAGAAAGTCTGATTTTGCTTATCTAAAATACTGGTTAATTTTTCTTTTCTTACTATCATTTTTATCAATAAATTCACAAACACTCCAAAACCAGAAATTTCAAAGAATTAAATATGAGAATAATAAACTTGTTGTTGATCTAGGTGTTGGACTTTGGGCTTGGCCATTACCGACGGATTATGATGGGGACGGAGATTATGATTTATTAGTTAGTTGTACGGATAAACCATATAACGGCGTATATTTCTTTGAAAATACTCAAGGAAATGTAACTTTTCCGGTATTTAAGCCAGGGGTAAGAATATCTAAAGGTTATAGAAATGTTCAACCTTCTTATGTGGATAAGAAAATGAAATTACTAATTCCTGCCAAGGAAATAATCGATTTGCAAAATGAAAAAGTTATCAAAATTTATGAAAAAGAAAACATTCATATTGAAGGGAGAAAAATTCGAGCGAATCAATGGAAATATGTTGATTACGACGGGGATGAAAATATTGATTTGGTTGTGAGTGTAGGTGATTGGTCT
>JAJRZB010000180.1 GCA_024275455.1 Bacteroidota bacterium
AAAATAAATTGGTTGGAATTTTAGATTTGCCTGTTATTCCGTTACTGTTATATAGAAACTCTCCTTGTATCATAAAACTATTTGAAAATGTATAATTTCCGCCAATTGATGCAAGAAAAATACCTGGGGTATCTTGAAAATTATTTTTATCTCTGAAATAGGAAAATTCTCCAGTAAATCCTGCATCGGAAATATTACCTGCCCAACCTCCCCCGAGCACATAATCATCTTCCATAATTCCGGCTAAAATTTGGAAGTCATAATCCCACTGATTTAATTTTACAATTGCAGCAGCGGAAACCTCTTCATTATTATTTAACTTATAAACCAATTGAAGCGACGAAGCAATTCCGGTATAGTATTGAACTCTGATAGCATCGCTTCCCGGTTTTTCAACATAATCAAAATTTAAGAATGAGGAAGAGTTAAAAATATCGTTGGGAGTCCAAACCATTGATATACCAAGGTTTACTCTCTGTCTTCCAATTTGAATTTCTAAGTTATCTTTTGTGTAAAAAATATTTAGTCTATCTATATTGGAATAAAGAAAAGATGAATTATTGGATGTAATTACTTTTGTTAAGTTTAAATATCCGGCATCTTTAGCCGCAAAATTTTCATAGTTTGGAATTAAAGAGATAAATTGACCGTAATCGAAAATATTTCTAATACTTGCGTTTATTACTAAATCTTCAGTAGGATAAAAGCTAAAGTTAAATCTGTTACTAACTGAATTTTGAAAAATCCAATTATCGATTTGTTTTGGTGCCCAAACCGTCTGCATGTTTTGAAGATAACCATTAACCTCAAAATTTGACTGAGCAAAAAAAGAGGATGAGAAAGAAAAAATAAGTAATAAGTAATATTTAAAGTCTTGTAATTTCATAAATTATCAATCCATTGGAAATAGAACCAGAGAATAATAGAACGCCGATGACACTGATTAAACGGATTATCACAGATGTAAAATCTGTGATAATCTGCTAATTCCGCATTATCTGTGTTCCATCTGATTATTATCACTAACAACTTTGCCGTCTTCTAAAGAAACTAATCTTCTTGCTCTTTTCATAACACGAGAATCGTGAGTAGAAAAAATAAAAGTAGTATTTTCTACTTCATTTAATTTTTCCATAATGTCTAAAAGATTGCTTGTTGATTTTGAATCTAAATTAGCAGTCGGTTCATCGGCAAGAACAAATTTTGGTTTAGAAGCCAAAGCCCTGGCTACTGCTACTCTTTGCTGCTGTCCGCCGGAAAGTTTTCCCGGGCGATTATTTAATCTGTCTTTTAAACCAATTTGTTCAAAAAGTTGTAAAACTCTTTCTTCTCTTTGTTGTTTGGGAATTCCTTGTAATTGCATAATAAACTCAACATTTTCTTTTGCAGTAAGTACCGGAACCAAATTATAAGCTTGAAAAACAAAACCTATATTTCTTAATCTAAAGTCAATTATCTCGCTCGAAGAAAGTTTTATGATGTCGGTTCCGTCAATAGTTACTGTACCGCTCGTGGGTCTATCTAATCCGCCAAGTAAATTTAGCAATGTAGTTTTTCCACACCCGGATGGACCAATGATGGCAGTAAATTCTCCTGCTTCAAACTCAAGCGATACATCGTTTACCGCATGGACGGGAATTTCGGTTTCTGCATCATAAATTTTATTTAAGTTGATAGTTTTTATTATACTCATAGTAAAATCCCAAAAATCAATTTTTAAAAGACAAATAAATTCCAAATAAGAAATAACAATTATCAAACGTGTAAGTTCAATAACTTTTTTCTTAATGTGCTTTGCAAACTTTGCAAGAAAATGTTCCACGAAGAGAACGCAAAGTTATTCCGCAAAGAGGTAAAAGAATTAAAAATACTTTTTACATTTTGATTTTTTGTCATTGATATTTATTTGTTGTTTGTGTTTTGTCGTTTGTAATTTTTTATTAAACATCTTGCCTAACTGCTTCTGCAGGGTTTAATTTTAATGCTTTTCTTGCCGGTAAAACTGAAGCAAATATAGCTGTTAATATTACCATTGAACCTATAAAGAAATAAAAGAAAATCCCGAGTTCAGGTCTTACAAAAGAGCTGTAACCTATTGAATTTAATCCTTCTGCAACTGATGCAAGATCAATGCCGGTTTTGTTAGTGATTGTTATTAAAATCCAACTGGCAAATAAACCTATAATTCCTCCTGTTATTGAAAGAAAAACAGTTTCCAGCATAATCATAAAAAACACTTTCACTTTACTCATTCCAATTGCCATTAACATTCCAATCTCGCGCACTCTTTCCATAATTGCCATCAGCATTGTATTAACAATACCGAAACTTAAAGCAACTAAAATTATAATAACAAATATCATAGTGAACTGAATTGTCATATCGTTTAGCATTTTAAGTATCGGATTGATTTCTTTCCAAGTCCTAATAGTCAATTCATCGGAATTAATTTCACTAGCAAACATATTTTTAAGTTTGGTTTCTGTAATATTTGTCATGTCGTTATGTTTTAACAAGATTGCAATTTCAGTTATTTTATTTTCGTGATATCCAATCAAATCGGTTAAATCCTTTTTTAATACAAAAGCGTTCCCAAGTTCAAATATTGAATTGTGTGTATCAAAAATTCCAGCAACTTTAAAAGCTCCGTAAGTTATGTTGCCGGACATATCTTGAATTGTAATAACAACCTTTGATTTAATTTTTACTCTCAATTTTTTCGCCAATTTTTCACCGATAACAATGGGATTACGTAGTTTTGTTTTAAAGAAAGTACCCTTTGTGATTTTTGTGTACAGGTCTGTTGCTTGCATCTCAGCTTCAGGGTCAATTCCGTTAAGTGTTGTTCCGGTTCCGGTTGCTGCCGAACTAATCATAGAAACGCTTTTAATACGTGAAACAACTGCTTTCACTTCTTGAAGGGATTTAATCTTTTTAATTTTATTTTCCGGATTGTCAATCCCGTATTTGATTTCATCGTTTATAAGGTATTTTGGATTGTGCAATTGAATATTCGAAATTTCTGTTTTTATTGAAGAATTAATTTGCTGTTGTACCATTCCGTTTGAAAAGGCAAGGTAAAATAATCCGCCGAGAAGTCCTACTGTTATTGATACAATAACAATCAAACTTCTGAGTTTATTTCTCCAAACGTTTTTCCAAGCAATGCTTAATAACATAAAATAACCGTCCTAAAAAAATCAAATGACAAAAATCAAAAAACAAATAAAATTCAAATTCTGAAATCACAAATGAAATTAAAAACTAACAAAATAATTATTTGGATTTTTCAATAATTGACGAAAAAATTTTCTTTAATTCACTTGCCTCTTGAATTAGACTTTTAGCATCGTGATTTTTCAAATCATTTGTTTCGTCTATTAATCTTAACCAGTAAGCACTTTCTTTAGATTCTTTACGGCTGATTTTAACTCTCATTAGAAAATCTTTTTTACTCAAAGCTTCATTAGCTTCGCGATAATTTGCTCCAACAGAACCGGAAGCTTTTATAAGTTGTTTTCCATCTTCAATATTTGCAATAGTTTTAGGTATTGTTTTTATAAACAATCTGCAATTTTTAGCAAATTGAAACGTTCTTTCTTCGAGATCATAAACCGGTTTTGGATTATTTTGTATAGCCATTTATCTGTTTTAAAATTTTTGAATTTGTATTTTATAATTTTTTTGAATTTTGTTTTTTGATATTTGTTATTTCCATATGTTAGCTTCTCATCGCCTTTAGTACATCAAATTTTAATATTACTGATAACGGATAAGCAACAGCTACAAGTGCAATGATAATAACCGATATTGTTTGATTAATAAAAATATCGGGCTTAACCGAAAAGGGAAGTATTGGTTCTGCACCAAACATTTTCATTGATTCAGCAATTTCTCCGGTTAGCGGAATCGGGTTATGAGATAAATATAAAAGAATAGGGTAAGTTATAATTAAACCCAATACTATTGCCAATATACCGAGCAGAACAGTTTCCCAAACTACCATTAAGAGTAATTTGGTTTTTTGCATTCCTATTGCAATCATACCGGCAAATTCTTTTTTACGTTCCATCGTCATCATCATAACAGTTCCGAAAACTCCGAAACCAATAACCATATAAAGGATAGCAAGCATAATAATTCCGCCAACATTATCACTTTCAATTGCCTGTACCATTTCTTGATTCATTTCCTGCCAAGCCATAACTTCATATTTATTACTAAGTTTGTTTTTTATTTTACTAATTGTTTCATCTATACGTTCAGGGTCTTTCAACATTAATGATATTGAGGTCAACCTATTTTCAGAGGAATAAAAATATTGACATTCCTTAAGAGGCATAATTACCATTTGATTATTTAGTTGCGGAATAGGTATCCGGATTATTCCTTTTATGGGATATTGTTCAGCGGCAGTTATTCCATGGTAGCCTTGCCCTAACAATACCAAGGTATCGCCAACATCTACTTTTAAGTATTCGGCAAGTTTTTCAGCAACAAGAATGGCATTTTCATTACTGCTTATATATTCACCTTTAATTATTTTTTCAGAATATTTATTTAATTCATCTTCATCCTCCGGAACGGTTCCAATAACAATCGTTCCTTTTGTATGTTTACCCGAAGATGCAAGAGCAAATGATTCGAGTCTTGGAATGTTAAAAATTATATTTTCGTCTTTTAGTGCCGAAATAATTTCTTTATTATTTACAAAGGTTTCGTTAATAGATTTGTTTTCCCAATAACCGTTTTTATGTATTTGTATATAACCGGTAGAGAATTTTACTGCATTACTAATCATATTCGCATAAGATCCTTTCTGCATTGACCTTGTAAAAAGTGATAGAAAAACAGCAAGAAGAATTGACATCATCGTTAGGATGGTTCGCTTTTTGTTACGCCAAATATTTCGCCATGCCATTTTTATTAGGGTGTTCATTTTACCGTACCCGTTTCATGTTTTGCAATGAGAAAAATCTATCCGGTATATTTTTATCAAACTTAACATTAACTAATTCAATTATCGTTTTATATCCTTCTTTGTCTGCCGGTATCATTTCCATTCGGGAAGGCAAAGTACGGTTACCCATTTTTTTTATGTCGGACCCAATTTGTGTACTTATTAAATCACCGGTTTCATCGTAAAATTCGGTTTTCAACTGATAATACTTTTTCTTTGCTATCCAGGTTATAATTTTATCCCACACAACTGCAGCTTCAGGTTTTGGAGTCAATTCAATTTTATAGCAATCATATCCGTCAATTGAATCGGAACCGATAATTTTATGCTCATAATCTTTAACAATAGAAGCTTCTTTAAGCAAATCGTCATTTGTAAAATCGGAGCCCATCCACGATTGAGACATCATTGAAGGCGGGAGTTTTATCATCCTATTTATAGAAGGAATCCAATTCCACATTTCGTTTTTACGTTTAAGAAAAACTTGTCCTTTTTCGCGTGCAGGTGCAGTTATTAGAATTAAATAAAAATCATTTCCTTTAGACCAAATTTTCATTTCAACTTCTCGTTTCCAATCGGGACGAACAACAATCATTCTATTAACTCCTTGAGAGGTTTTACCCATTACCAAATTATTAGCTTTACTAACTATCTCGGTTGCATTTTGTCCGAAAGTTGTTAGTGCAAAAAATGAGAAGAGTAATAAAAATTTATATGACCGTTTAAATTTTATCTCCGAATTTATAATTGACTAAACGTTCAGTCAAACTTACTATTAATTAGAATCTTTGTCAAGCAAAATTGTTCTGAGAATAAAAAATCTTGAAAAATCGTTCGAAATAAACTATATTTATGACTGAATATTCATTCAATAATAAAATTATATGCCTCGTACAAAAGAACAATTTGAAGAAATTAGGGAAAAAACCAAAGCGCAAATTTTAGAATCTTCTCTAAAACTTTTTGCTGAAAAGGGATATAGCGGTACTTCTATTAGTGACATTGCGAAGGATGCAAAAATATCGAAAGGATTGATTTATAATTATTTTGCAAGTAAAATTGATATTGTAAAAGC
>JAJRZB010000181.1 GCA_024275455.1 Bacteroidota bacterium
AAAATTTTTTCATGGATATCTTTTACGAGAATTAAATGATAATATTTTTAATGTATAGAATTATACAGTAATTTACCAAAAATGTTTTAGTTAAAAGAAAAACTGTTAAAAATATTTTAGATATTAGGTTTATATTCTATTTTTTCTCCATTAGAAAATAAAATTTTTATTATTGGTACGGTTAAGAAAATAAACATATCTAAAAGATAATATAATAGTAATTTCAACAGATCTGCATAGAAGTAAAAAAAGTACATGTTTAACTGAAACAAAAACATCTTTTAATTATTAGAATATCAACTAATGGATTGAAAATTTTAAAAATATAATCAATATATGAATTGATTAATATATTGTATATTTCAAGTTATGTCTTTATATTTGTAGTATAAACATCGAGATAAATATGAAAGCAGAAAAACAAAGGCTGATAATATCCCAGCTTAATAAAAAAATAAAGAAAATTAAAAAAATTGAACAGACGTTAATAATTCCCTCGCAAGGATGGATCTATGCTATTCGCAAAGCGTTAAATATGTCCTTAAAACAGTTGGCAAAGAGACTGAATGTTTCATCCCAAAATGTAAATCAGCTTGAAGCAAGAGAAAAAAACGGAACAATTTCTATAAACAAACTACAAGAGACTGCCGCTGCTATGGAGATGAAACTTGTTTACGCTTTCATACCACAAGAGGAATCGCTTGAAAAAATAATCGAAAAACGGGCATACAAAATTGCAAAAGAGATTGTTTTAAGAACGTCTCATTCGATGTCTCTTGAAAACCAAGAAAATTTTCCTGAACGAATTAAAAAAGCAATAAAAGAAAAAGCCGACCAAATTAAAATTGAGTTACCGAGGTATCTTTGGGATTAGAGATTAGATATATTAACGGACAAACTCCGTTGGATGAGGACGAAAAAGAGGAATTATTAATTCCTACTATTACAACCCGCAGAGAATTGAACGAATTTGAACAATTTAATATTGAAAAAGCAATTGAATGGAGTTTGAAAAGTAGATTTAAGACAGAAAAAATTTTAACGGAAGAATTTATAAAAAATCTGCACAAAAAAATGTTCAGCGAAGTCTGGCATTGGGCAGGAACATTCAGAATTACCAATAAAAACATCGGTGTAGATAAATTTGTTATAGGAATAGAGTTGAAAAATTTAATTGAAGATGTGAAATATTGGATTAAAAACAATATTTTTAGTCCGGAAGAAATAGCAGTACGTTTCAGTCATAGAATAGTAAAAATACATCTTTTTCCAAATGGAAACGGAAGACATTCACGACTGATAGGGGATATATTGGTTAACCACGGATTTGGCAAACCGGTTTTTACTTGGGGAGGCAAAGATATTCAGCATAAAGGGGAAGCAAGAACCGAATATCTTAAAGCTCTAAGAAAAGCAGATGAAAACAATTATGAGGATTTAATCAAATTTTCACGAATGTAAAGTATTTAGAAAAAATGATCTCTTAGTAATTGAATTGTAAAAAGTTAAAATTTGGGCTAATTTTATTTGTAAATAATGTAGCAGCACATTAGCATTTTTGGGGGACATTTAAAGCTGTTCTTTAAAAATAAAAAAGCCCAACTAAAAGTCGGGCTTCTTAATTTTACTAATAATTTAATTTAAGCAGATTTCCTATCTGCTTCATAATAAATAGGGTCATCTCCATTTTCAACAGTATCTTTTGTAATTAAACATCTCTCAACATTTTCCATATTGGGCAATTCGTACATTATATCCAGCAAAGTGTTTTCAACTATTGAACGCAAAGCTCTTGCACCGGTTTTTCGCTCAACAGCCTTTTTAACAATTAAATCGATGGCAAGTTTATCAAACTCTAACTCCACACCTTCCATCATAAATAATTTTTTGAATTGTTTTAAAATAGCATTTTTTGGTTCGGTTAAAATACTTTTTAGTGCATCTTAACTAAGTGAATGCATTGGAGCTATAATTGGAATTCTACCAATAAGCTCAGGGATAAGTCCGAATTTAAGTAAGTCTTCAGGCTGCACTTGTGCGTATAGTTCATCTTTTATTATTTCTTTCTTTTCTTCAGATTCAGTTGAAAAACCAATCGTATTTTTATTTAACCTGGATGAAATTATTTGTTCAACACCATCGAAAGCACCGCCAAGAATAAATAAAATATTTTTTGTGTTAATGTTGATTAAACTTTGTTCAGGATGTTTTCTTCCGCCTCTTGGGGGAACACCTGCTACTGTACCTTCTAAAATTTTTAGAAGTGCTTGTTGAACTCCTTCTCCCGAAACATCTCTTGTTATAGAGGCACTTTCACTTTTTCTTGCAATTTTATCAATTTCATCAATATAGATAATTCCTTTTTGAGCTTTTTCTAAATTATAGTCGGCTGCTTGTAATAAACGGACTAAAATAGTTTCTACGTCATCTCCAACATATCCGGCTTCGGTTAGTGTTGTTGCATCCGCAATAGCAAACGGAACATCTAAAATACCGGCTAATGTTTTACCGATTAGAGTTTTACCAACACCGGTTGACCCAATAAGAAGAATATTACTTTTATCAATTTCAACATCATCAAAATCAAATAGTGATGCAGAAGAATTTATTCTTTTATAATGATTATAAACAGCGACAGATATAACCTTTTTCGCTATATCCTGACCAATTACATGTTCATCAAGACTTTTTTTAATTAGGTCCGGAGTTAAGGATTTAGAGGATTGTTCGCCATTGTTATAGGCTGCCAAATTATTTTTTAATATATCTACGCTTGTTTTAACACAAATATCGCAAATATATACTTCAGGTCCTGCAACCATACTTGCTACTTCGTTTCCATCTCTCCCGCAAAATGAACACTTTACCGAGTTATGATCATGAGTTTCATTCATATACTATTTCCCGCCCCCAATTTAATTTCTGAAATAATTTTTCTTGCTTTACCAAAATAAATTGAGTGAGGGAATTCATCAAAGAATTTGGTTAGAATAGCAAGAGCTTTTTCGTTTTGGTTTAAACCATAATAAAAACTTGCACCCAATAAATATAAAAATCTATCCTTATAGATGTTATCTTCATCACAATTTGAAACTTGCTCTAAAAAAATAACAGCTTCTTTGTAATTATTCAATGCTAATAATAGTTCTACGTAACGTAAAGCAGCAAAATCTTTCAAAATAAACAAATTTTTATTTTCTGCAATTTCTTTCAGTTTCTCGCTTGCCTGAATAAAATTTTTCTTTTCTACTAAATAATCGGTATTTACAAACAAAATTAAATTGGTTGAGTCATTTTTAAATGTGTTTAATATCAAAAGTGTTTGAAGTGCATCATTTGTGTGAACATCTTTTGGATTTGAAGAAACTTCACTAAAAAGTTTTGAGGCCTCCGTAAATTTACCTTTCCACATATTTACTTTAGCCAAATAGTATTTTGTTTCAATTTTTAGATTTTGTTTTGCTGTTCTGTTTTGAAGAATTTCGTTAAATAGTTTCTCTGCTTTTTGTAAATCATTTTTAAGTATAGCAATTTTTGCAATTCCAAATTTAGCTTCGTTTATATATATAGGAGTTTTGAATTCGTCAATTATTTTTTGAAAAACACTATCAGCTTTTTCATATTCATATAGTTTTTCACTGTAAATTTTGGCAATTCTAAATTCAGCTTCCCAACCTATTTTATTGTTGGAGTACTTTTTGTTAAGAACTTTGTATGCTTTGATCAAATTTTTATATTCTGAAGAATTACTTGTAATACTAAGTGTTAACGGTTTCCATTCATCTTTTAGTTTTACTCGTTTGCTTAATTCCTTTTCAAGTTCCCTTGTATAACCAATTTCCGCTTCAGAAAACAATGCAGAATTAGGATATTCGTCAATTATTATTTTATATGCTTCTGCGGCAATTTTATGATTTTTTAATCTGGCTGTTTTCTGTGCAAAATTAAAAATTACAGAGCCATTGTTACTGGTTTCTTTTTCAATAATCTCAGTAACATCTAAGGCTTTTTCAGCATTATCTGTTCTTAAATAGAGGTCGACAAGTAATTTTAAGTAAATTATATTTTCCTCATCATCATAAACATTTTCAATTGTAGTTAAGGTTTGCTCTGTGGCTTTATTTGAATTAATATATCCTAAAATTTTATTTTTAATTGTTGTTAGCTGCTTTGGTTTTTGTTCTAAAATTTTGCAATATTCAACTGTAGCTTCCTCAAATTTCATTGTAAGAGAATAAAGATTGGCTAAATCATAAGAGAAAATTGAGGGATCTTTTTTAGAAACCGAGTTACCCTTATTTAACACTTCAATGGCTTTTTCAATAAATCTGTTTTGAATAAGATAATTTGCAATTATTCTATAATTAAAAGGTTTATCCGGAGCAATATCCAAAGCATTATCCCAAACTTCTTGAGCTTTTTTTTCATCACCAATTAAAAAATATGTTGTGCCTAAATCACCGTACAACGAAATGTTATTTTTGTTTATTTTAATTTGATTTTGAATTAGTTTAAGTGAATTATCATACTTTTTTTCTTTAATTAAGATTTGATTTAAGTAATTATATAATTGGTAATTTCTCGGTTGGAAAAAATGAAGTTCATAATATATTTTTTCTGCTTCTTCCAGCAGACCTTTTTGCTCAAATGATTTTGCTAAACGGAGCTTATTTTGAATCTCATTTTTCTGAGGAAACAAAACAGCGGTTAGGGTTAGAATAATAAAGAAAGTATATGTGATTTTCGATGTAAACATTTTTAGATTTCTGATAAATATTTTTCGTCAAATATATTCCCGATATTCAAAATCATATTCGGATCGAATGTTTTTTTAAGTTGTGCCATTTGTAAAATGTTTTTTTCTCCGAACATTTCCAGTAAGTATTTTGTCTTTAATTTACCAATACCATGTTCGGCGGAAATAGTTCCACCTAAATTAACAGATTGGCGGCAAATTTCGCCATAAAGTTTTTTACATAATATAAATTCATCTAGATTCTTGGGTAGCATGTTAAAGTGCAAATGTGAATTCCCGATATGTCCGTAAACAACATAATCAACGTTATTGCTTTCAAGTAGTTTTTTAGTTGAATAGTAAAATTTACTAAATTTTGAATCAGGGACAGAAGTATCCGTACCAACCTTAACTAAATTTCTGTTTGAAATAACTTCATTGGTTTTTAGCGGTATTGAATGCCTGAAATGTTTTAAATCCTTTCTTTCATTTTCGTTCATTGCAAACCAAATTGAATCTTCATCGCCGTTGTTTTTTAGTATTATTCCGGTAATTTGCTCAATTAAATTTTCTTCTTGTTCCGGTTGATATTCTTGTTCAATCCAAATTGCCCC
>JAJRZB010000182.1 GCA_024275455.1 Bacteroidota bacterium
ACAGCTTTTTTTGATTCTGTTCAAAGTGTTGTAACCGGAGATATAACGCTGGAGTTATATAAAGGAAATATTACAATACTCTCAAGGGTGTCTGAAAACAGTTTATATAGTGAAGAGCTAGCAACATATACTGAAGAAGATGCATTTAATCATAAAGATGCGGAAGGTTTTATAAATATTACAAGTTTGCCTCATGAAGTTATAACAAAACATACAAAACACAAAATTAAACTGGTTAGTTAAATGCTTTGGGGATCAAGGTTCGATAAACAATTTGATAAAACTGCACTTGAATTTTCATCATCTCTCTCTTTTGATGTTAATTTAATTGAGTGGGATATCAAAGTAAGTAAAGCTCATGCAAACATGCTTGCCTCAATAGGAATTCTAACAAGTAACGAGAATGATCAAATTCAAACAGGATTAGATAATATTATAACTAACTACAACAAAGGAACTTGGAAACCTGATAAAAATAAGTTCGAAGATATTCATTCGGCGATAGAAGAAGAATTAACAAACTTGATAGGTGATGCTGGTAAAAAGCTTCATACAGCAAGAAGCAGAAATGATCAAGTAATTACAGATGTAAGATTGTGGATTAAAGATTCTTGCAAAATACTTATTAAAAATATAATTGATTTACAAAAGAGTATTATAAACTTGGCAGAACAACATGCAAAAACCTTGATGCCCGGGTATACTCATCTTCAAAGAGCACAGCCAATTTCTTTAGCTTTTCATTTACTAGCCTATGTTGAAATGTTAGAGAGAGATAAAAAGCGTTTGGAGTTTACCTTTAACTCAGCTGATGAATGCATATTGGGGTCCGGCGCCTTAGCCGGGTCCACTATTAAACTGGATCGTAACTTGGTTGCCAAACAGTTAGAGTTTTCTTCCGTATCGCGAAATGCACTTGATTCAGTTTCAAACAGAGATTTTATTATCGACTTTCTTAATGCAGGCAATATTGCAATGATGCACCTTAGCAGATTTAGTGAAGAGCTGATTATCTGGACCAGTTATGAATGGAACTTTATTAAATTAGGTGATGAGTTTACAACCGGCTCATCCTTAATGCCGCAAAAGCAGAATCCGGATATTCCGGAATTAATTAGGGGAAAAACCGGCAGAGTGTATGGAAACTATTTTTCACTTCTTACTGTTATGAAATCACTTCCGTTAAGTTATAATAGAGATTTGCAAGAAGATAAAGAGGGAATGTTTGATTCTTTTGAAACTCTTAATAATTCTTTAATTATGATGAACGCTCTGATTGGATCCCTTGAAGTAAATAAAAATAGATTTACAAAAGAAATTGACGGCAGTTTTATGCTCACTACAGATTTAGCTGATTATCTTGTAACAAAAGGTGTTGCATTTAGAGAAGCCCATAATATTTTAGGTGAGATTGTTAAGTATGCAACCGATAATAATAGAAAACTTAACGAGCTTAGCTTAGAGGAATATAAAAATTTTAACAAAGTTTTTGAAGAAGATGTTTACAAGTATCTCTCCGCCGAAACTTGCCTGGAAAATAAAAAAACCATTGGTTCTCCTAATCTGCAAATGGTAAAGAAATCAATTGAAAATTGGAAAATAAAATTAGGAATTAACTAATACTTTAATTCTTAAAAGCCCAACTTTTTTTAAAAAGTTGGGCTTTTAAGTGTACAATAATACCGAATTTATACATTTACTATTTTTTTACTAAATAATATATTTCTAAAAATAATAAAATTAATTTTTATCATTTTTTAATAAGGTTTAACTTATGAAAGTATTATCACTCTTAGTTTTATTAGCTTTGCTTGCCTCTTGCGAAGCTACAGAACCAGGGGATGATTACACTTACAATTTTTGGGCAAGTGTTGATAGTTTAACTATTGTAAAAAACAATAGTGGTATTATTACTTTTAATATTACTCTGGGCATTCCTGATCCTTGTCATGAATTTCAGGAAAGAGTTATTGAAAAAAATGATGATACACTATTTGTAAAATATTATTCCAAGGCCAAAAAAGTTTCTGTTTGTCCGGCTGTATTATCATCAATAAAAATTTCTGATAGTTTTATGTTGCAAAGCCAAAAGACATATCTATTCAAATTTTGGCAGCTTGGAGATACTTACCTGGACACTTTAATTTATATTAAGTAACTCTCAAGTTAAGTAGAAACTTTGCTGAAGGTATAAAGCATTTCAATTCCAATCTGCTCAAATCTTTCTCTGTATTTTAATTCTTCAAACTC
The DNA here is from genome assembly GCA_024275455.1 of Bacteroidota bacterium. Classification (GTDB taxonomy): domain Bacteria; phylum Bacteroidota; class Ignavibacteria; order Ignavibacteriales; family Melioribacteraceae. The sequence continues at coordinate 2,251 of JAJRZB010000182.1, forward strand.
GGTTCCATCAAATTCTTTTGGGTCATCGTATCTTATCGGGAACCTTGCTTCCGCTCCTAAAACTATCGGACAATTTGCATCAGCGTCTGAGCAAGTCATTATTGCTGCAAAATCTTTTTGCGGATTTGATTTATCAGTGTAGATTTTTGAAAAACATTTAATCGGATCTTGCTCATCAGAATAATAAACTAAGTAAAGCGGGTTTTCGGAATTATCGGCTTGTTCAACTCTAAAGCCCATTTCCTTAACAGCTTTAACTGCACAAGGATTAAATGCTGTTGCCTCTGTTCCACCGGAATAACATTTTATATTCGGAATATTATAATATTCTGCTGCTGTTTGTGCCCAAATCTGACTCATAGTACTTCTTCGTGAATTATGAGTACAGATAAAAGTAAGATTTATTTCCTTACCGG
>JAJRZB010000183.1 GCA_024275455.1 Bacteroidota bacterium
CAAAGAGTTGTAGAGACTTTTAAAATAAATAGTGATATAGAGCTTTATTTAAGCTCTGCCGAAGAAAAATCTTTTTTTGAAAATATTCCATATTCAAAGTTAAATTTAGCTGATAAAAAACAAGTAAAGAATTTAGTTAAAGATTTTTATCCGGATGTTATTATAAATACCGCAGCATACACTAATGTTGATAAAAGTGAAAGTGAAAAAGAACTCTGCTGGAATATAAATGTTAAGGGTGTTGAATATTTAGCAAAGTATTCGGTGATTTCACATTCGCATTTAATTCATATTTCGTCCGATTATATTTTTGATGGAGAGAAAGGACCATATTCTGAAACAGATTTACCTAACCCTATTAGTTAGTACGGCAGATCAAAATTAGCAAGCGAAAATGTAATTAAGCATTTTGATATTCCTCAAACAATAATCAGAACAAATGTACTTTTCGGTAATGCCAAATATGGAAGACCCGATTTTGTTAAGTGGGTGGTTCAATCTTTGTCCGAAAATAAAAATATCAGCATTGTAACAGATCAAATTAATAACCCAACTTATTTAGATGATCTGGCCGGGGCAATAAGTAGAATTGTGCAATTGGAAAAAACCGGAACATACAATATTGGTGGTTCGGAATTATTAAGCAGATATGAGTTTACACAAAAAATAGCTGAGTTTTTTAATCTTGATTTTAGTTTGGTTAAACAGATTGTAACCAAGGATTTAAATCAACCGGCACCAAGACCACTAAAATCGGGATTAATAAACCTTAAAGCTGAAACAGAACTTGGTTATAAACCAAGATTATTAAATGAATGTTTTCAATTAATGCAAAAAAGTTGGCGATAATTATTATAGAACTACAAACAAAGAGTTAAATGATTAACAAATATGACGGGTTTATTTTCGATTTAGATGGTACAATTTACATTGAAGATAAAATAATTCCCAATGCTGATTTAATTATAAACAAATTAAAAGAACTTGAAAAAAGAGTCGTGTTTATTTCCAATAAAACTACGGGAAATATAAATACATATTTAAATTTTTTAAAAAATAACGGATTTAATATAAGTGAAGATGAGATTATAAATTCAACAGTTGTTATTAAAAAATATTTGGAAGAAAATCATCCTAAGCAAAATTTTTTTGCCATTGGTGAAAATATATTTATTGAGGAAATTGAATCTGCAGAACTGAAGTTTAATAATGATCCGTTAAATATTGATATTGTTATTGTTACTTTAGATAGAACATTGAACTATAACAAACTTGAAATAGCTGCAAAGGCTTTAGATAACGGAGCGAAATTTTATGCGGCAAATATTGATAATACTTGTCCTGTTGAAGGTGGAGAAATTCTCGATGCCGGTTCAACAATATCCGCGTTAGAAAAAAGAACACATCGTAAATTGGAAAAACATTTCGGCAAACCTTCGGAATATATGTTTAATGGAATTAATGATGCAATTAAAGTTCCTCCTGAAAAATGTTTGATTATTGGAGATAGATTAGAAACTGATATCGCAATGGGAAATATTTTCGGAGTTGATACAGCTTTAGTTTCTACCGGTGTTGTAAAAGAATTATCCGTTAACGGAAAGTATAAACCTACTTATAAATTAAGCTCTGTAAGCGACTTAATTGAAATCTTATAATAAATTTTTTATCATCAATTAACCCGATCTTTTTTTATTAAAAAATGAACCGGTTGACAATTGTTTTGTGATGGAAGACTTTTCATAATTTCTTAAATATTGAGATTCCCAGTGTAAAAACATTGCGGTACTGAGTTACACAGAATCTATTCACTCTGGAAGCATACCGGAATGACAGTACTTTTTAGGTTATGCAAGGATTTCGGATAATACAAGAAAGATACTTTTGTAGTTATTTAAATCTTTTATAACCTAAATAATTATTATGTTTTTTTGTAATTTATTAATAACAAAAAATATTACTTTTGTAATAATTAAGTAGTATATCTTAGAATATTTTTAATAGATTTGATTGCTACTAAAATGAAGAATTATTTCTTTCATATTTTTTTAATTGCACTTCTTTTTTTATCTCAAGCTTGTAAAGAAAAAA
>JAJRZB010000184.1 GCA_024275455.1 Bacteroidota bacterium
GCTTAATGAAACATTACTAAAAAGAGAAGTATCAAAAACATATTACTCAATAGTTTATCTGCAAAATGTTAGACAAAAATATGAATACTTAGATAATCTTTTTTCAAAATTTGCTGAGGCAGCTAAAAGACGTTATGAATTAGGTGAGACTAATCAGTTGGAACAATTAACAGCACTGACAAAGAAGAAAGAAATAGAAGTTCTTTTATCTCAAACAAGAGAGAAGATTAATAGTGCTTATTCACAACTGCAAGCTTGGCTGCAAACGGATTCAACTTATGAAATTCCGGAAATGGAATTACAGAAATTAATACCGAATTTACAAGAAACAGTTGATAATCCCGGATTACGCTATTATGAGAAGTTACTCAAAACTTCTGAAAATACAGTAAGTCTCGAAAAACAAAATTTGCTACCTGATATTAATTTCGGTTTGTTCCAAGGCAGTAATAATGGAGTAAATGCTAAAACATATTATGGGTTTGATGTTGGAGTTTCGGTTCCAATTCTTTTTTTCGGACAAAGTTCTAAAATAGAATCCGCTCAAATTCAAAAACAGGTAGTTGAACAAAACTATAGAAACTACTCAATAAAACTGAATGCTAAAATCAACTCAATATTATCGGAATTGAAGAGCTATGAAAGTTCGGTACAATATTATCAAAATACCGGGAAATCATTATCGAAACAATTATTATTTAATGCCAGCAAGGCTTTTCAAAACGGGGAAATAGATTTTCTTCAATATATTCATCTTATAAACAGTTCTGTTTCGATTGAAATGAATTATTTGGAAAATCTGAATAAATATAACCAAACGGTTTTATCACTAAACTATTTAGTATTAAATGAACTATAAGGATGATTAAGATGAAATTTTACAAAATAACTTTAACGATTTTAACAGTTACTCTGATATTTTTTACTGCTTGTGGAAATGATAAGCAAAAAGAAAATTCGAGTACAGTAGAAAGTAACAATAATGAAGTAATCGAAAATATAATAACAGTAACCGCAGAACAATTTTCAACTTCAGAAATGAAATTAGGAAAAATAACAAATCAATCATTTTCGGAAAAAATTCAAGTTTCAGGAATGATGGATGTTCCTCCTGAATATAAAGCTGCCGTAAGTGTTTATTACGGGGGAACAGTAAAGAACATTCATTTACTTGTTGGACAAAATGTAAAAAAAGGTGAAACGTTGTTTACTCTTGAAAATCCGCAATATATAGAAATGCAACAAAATTATTTAAATGCACAAGCTAATCTTAAATACTTACAATCCGAATACGATAGACAAAAAACTTTACTGAAAGAAAATATCGCTTCGAAAAAAAAATATCTACAAGCTGAGGCGGATTATTTAACAGTACTTTCTGAAGTAGAAGCTCTTGAAAAAAAATTAGAACTGATTAATGTTTCTCCTTCAAAATTAAATGTTAATTTAATGACAACTGAAATTGCAGTACGAAGTCCGATAGCAGGAAATATTGCAAAAGTTAATATTACAAAAGGAGAATATTTAGATCCGAATAAAATTGCTGTAGAAATTATTAGCACGGAACATATTCATCTTGAATTGAATGTTTTTGAAAAAGACATTAGTAAAATTAAAAAAGGACAAACAATTAAGTTTTCGTTACCGGATAGTAAGACGGAAGTCTACGAGGCTGAAGTATTTCTTGTTGGAAAAACTGTAGACCCGACTGATAGAACAATAAACATTCACGGACACTTAAGAAATGAAAAGGATAAAAATAATTTCATTCCCGGGATGTATATTCAAGCGGAAATATTGGTTGATGAAGCTGCTTATCCTTCAATATCCTCAGACGCAATTGTGAATGTAGATGATGAATACTTTGTGTTGGTAAAAGATTCAAGTAATAATGATGACTATACATTTACTAAACAACTTGTTAAAGTTGGTAAAACAATAAATGGCTATACGGAAATTATAAATATTGATGAATTTAAAAAAGATAGTGAAATACTAATTAAGGGTGCATTTAATTTGATACACTAATGAATGATTCTTAAGGTACTTTTATCACTCATGGATAAGGATGTCTCTCAGCAATTTGTCAACTTGGTTTTCATTCAAGCCGGCTTTCATATCAGGATGGTATAGTAATCTGATTAAGTCTTTATCAATTTTGGCATATTCGTTAACAGTTGTCCATTCGGATTGGAAAATGCTTTCCATATACAAAGGGGAATCTTTTGCAAATCCTAATGATTGTGTAAATTCTTCACGTAGTAAATGTTTCTGTTCTACTGAATTTGCTCTAATAATATCAACATACATATGCCCTGAAGTAAAATGATTTTGAGCGTTCCAATAAACCCAAAACAATCCCCAGTTGGAATTAATTAAACTTGATTCGGATGGAAACATTTCAGCATATTTTGTTCCGCTGCCTAAAAAAATATAATAATTTGATTGTAATGAATCGGGAACAATTCTAATTGTAAATCCATCAGTTGTTAAATTATTTATTTCTGTTATTATATTTTCTAATTCAGTTAATAGTTCGGTACTTGGTTCTCCGCCGACAAACACTTTTAATTCCGAGTTATCTTGCTTGCATTTCCAAA
>JAJRZB010000185.1 GCA_024275455.1 Bacteroidota bacterium
AATACTACAGAGGCTGTGCAAAAAGCTTTTATAGAAGCAAATACAACATTTTTTAAAATTGATGAGAATTTACATATTATGGAACAAACTCTTGATATACGCGGTGAAAATATGGATGAAGAAAAACAAAACTTAAAAAACTATATAAATATTTTATCTAATTCAGATTATAATAGTTGGGATATGAATAAAATATGGATTTTTGGATGCGAAAACTATTTAGCTAATCATTTATTTTTTAAAGATGCAACGTTCAGAATAAAACGTAGTGATGGCAAACGAATAGTAGCTACATTTATTTTTAGCGAAAGGACTTATTTTACAGAGGAAATATTAAAGAAAAAAGAGCGAACATCTAGACTAATACATGAATTAGGCCATGCAAGAGGTATGCATCTTGTTGAGTCTTATGGATACACTTCAGGATTAACAGATAACACTACTCATACAAATGGCCATAATGGGAAAAATAAAGGGCTATGCGTTATGCGAGTACCAGGTAATCCATATGATGAAAACTACACAGATGATTTATTAAAAAGAACAATTGAGGAACCACACTTTTGTTTTGGACATATTCAAATGTTATATAATTGTATATTTATTGAAGGAGAATAGAATGAAAAATAAACTAATAATAGTAGCAATAGTTTTCTTAATTGGAAATATAATTTTTGGTCAAAAGTTAGAATTAACAATGACACTAGAAAAATCAAATTATGTACAATATGAACCTATAAATATAATGGTAAAGATTAAGAATGTAGATAGTAAACCAATTACTATCCCACAATTAGGTTTTGGATATAATAACTTAGAATTAGAAGTGACTAATAATGCTAGAATTAGAATTGTACCATTTGAAATAGTTGAAATGAGTGGTCAAAAAGTGCTACGATATACTATTATGCCAGGTGAAGAAATGTTTGAGTATTTTGATATACTTAGATTTGGTAATCAATATAGCTATGAAAAAAGGACTACACTATCAGGCTCTTATTTCGCACCTGGAACTTATAACATTAGTGTAAAATACAAGATTATAAACATTCAGGGTGAAAAAAATACAAAAAAGCATTTACCTCAAATAATCAAATTATAATTATAACAAAGAACTCTATTGAAGATGAGCTAGGTATTGTTGCTGATTTACAATATGTTTGGAAAAATAGGGTAAAAAACAGAAAAGAGAGTATAAAAAAAGCGATAGAAATTGTTAATAAATATCCACATCATTTATTAGTGAAACTGGCATATCGTAATTTGAATAAGTGGTCTACAGAATATTACAAATTTGATTACAAAATGTATATGAAAAAATTTATTTATGATTTTCCAAATACATTTAGAGCTGTTGAAATTGCAAGTCAAATATTAGAAGAAGACAAAAGTTTTGAAGAAAAAATAATTGGAACTGAGTTTTATACAAAGGTTCTAGAGTATAAAAAAAATGAATCAACCAAACAAAACATACTCAAAAGAAATTCATGTAATAAAATTGAGAGGTATAATAATGAAAAATAAATTAATTGTTTTCTTATTATTAACTACAAATCTCTTTGCACAAAAAATAATAGAACCAAAAACAGTAAGAATTACAGATCAAAATTTAATAGAATACCAACTACATAAATTGCAAAAAGATATAAACAAACAATTTAACGCAGCCATAAAAAACGGAAAAG
>JAJRZB010000186.1 GCA_024275455.1 Bacteroidota bacterium
ATTTTCAACGATGGTATTAGGGAGTACGAAGCAATTGTTGATGATGATAGAACAGTGGCAATAACTCTTTTCAGAGGTTTCACGGCAACTCAATCTCCGGTCATTGACCAATGGGATGTTTATCCTTTGATGAAATTATCTCAATCTTTGGGCGATAACGAGTGGAAATATGCAATTATGCCTCATCCCGGTAATTGGGAAGATGGTAATATTTATCGTGAAGTTGAAAGATTCAACTTGCCTTTTGAAACAGGTCAATCTGGTAAAGGTGGTGGAAATTTAGCGAAAGAATTGAGTTTTATCTCAATTGAACCAAAAGATATTGCTTTGAGTGCAATGAAACGAGCAGAAAAAAGAGATTCTCTTATTCTGAGATTATTTAATCCGACTCAAAAGGAAGTTGAGGGAAGTATTAAAACTTTCAAAGAAATAAAAGAAGCATGGATTACTAATATGAATGAAGAAAGAAGAAAAAAATACTTGTTAATAGTAATTCAATTAATGTTAAATTCGGAATTAAAAAAATTGTTACGATAGAGTTAGTGTTTTGAGCTACTGACTGAAAGAGAATGTTTAAGAACAAATAAAAATTTGTCATTTCTAATCCCAATGTTTTTAATTGGATGAGATATATCAATCGTCCCATGAAAAACATCGGAACTCATTTCGATATGACATTTGCTATTTAATACTAACTTTATTTTCAAAAGATGAAAGTTTGTGATATAAGAAACGTATCGCAGACTTTTTATAATTTATTATTTATTGGAAGGACACTTTGGAAATAATAAACCCCGGTAATGAAGATTATCATATGCATTCGATTAATTTTTCTGACGGTTTGAATACAATTGATGAAATTGTAAATTATGCTGGTAAAATCGGGTTATCTAAAATTGGAATTACTGATCATAATCAAGCTTATCTTGATAAAAGAGGATTTGTAAGAAGGACGTATAGGAATATTATTAATCGTTGGGAAAATGTATACAATAATGTTAAAGTTCAATTTGGAATTGAAGCAGATATTTTAAATAGTAAGGGTGATATTTGTATGGATATTCAAGGAGTTACTGCGGATTTAATAATTCTTTCTACTCATCCTTCTCGACCATATAAAGACAATCCTAATAAAATTACTCTTGCATATTTAAATGCAATTGAAAGATTTCATGATAAAATCACATTTTTAGGTCATCCTTGTTCTGTATATTATGAAGATTATATAGATATAGAAGCAGTTACGGAATTGTGTAATAAATATGACATTCCGATGGAAGTAAATGGCGCTAATATTAGCACAAATAGAACCAATTTAAATAATCTAAATAAAATGTTGAAAATAGTTGATAGAATTTATGTAAATAGTGACTCGCATACTTTATATGAGCTAAAAACTGCTAGAGCAGAAGCATTTCAATATTTAACAGAAAACGGATTTATAAAAACTCATTCATTCAAAAGTTAGAAAGAACCATAAATTGAAAAATAAACCAAATAATCGATTTATAATAGGCTTAAGCTTTACTTTTTCTTTAGCTTATTCTGTTATAAGGTATAATATATTTAAGGAAGTTCCATGGGTAGACTTTCCATTATTTGTTTTTAATAAAGTATTAGCATTATCGTCCCTTTTCTTATTTGCTATATATCAATACTCTATTGTTAAAAATAAAACAAATTTTTACAATACTATTAAAGATTATGCAATTATTTTTGGAGTAATGCACATAATAATATCATTATTGATTTTATCTCCATCATATTTCCCTAAGTTTTATTACAGTCTAAAATTCAATTTACCTGGCGCTATTAGTCTTTTAAGTGGAACCATTGCAGTCGGGTTATTACTTTTACTGTTAAGAAAAGCGGCTTATATTAAGAGCTCATATTCAAAATATTTTAAGAATAATGCTGCAATTCTATTTTTTCTAGCAATTGCAGTTCATGTTTCAACAATTGGATTTAATGGTTGGTTTAGAATGTCCACATGGCCTGGTGGCATGCCGCCTATTACACTAATATCACTAATAATAGTAATAATTATTCTTGTTTTAAAATTTCTAAACCGAAAAAAATAACACTATATGTTTTATTTAAATATTACAGGTCTTTTAGGTCCATTATAAGGTTTAGCTCCGAATAATTGTCCACTAGATTTTACAGAAATCAATTTTGGATTATTTGTTTTTGGAGCTTTGATAAAACCATGATATCTTCCCATCCAATAATCTCGTAAAAAACCTGTTGGTTCCATAACTCTTCTTCCATTTGCTCCGCCATCATAATTTAAAGCATTTCTGCTCCCACGTTTTACAGAAGATTCCCTTGGAGAAATTGCCTTAGTGCCTCCCTCATAAGGTACATAACCGGACTCAGGAAATAAATCAGCTCTATGTGAATTCCTGTAGCTATGTTCAATACAATCTAAAGTCCATTCTCTTAAATGCTGTACAGCTTGTTCAACTTCGCAATCATTACCGGTTAATGCTCCATAAGTAAAATTAAACCAGGGAATATGCTCCATTCGTTTTACCTCCCAAGTTCGCTCAAGACTTCTCAGATAAATTGATCTTAATTGAGGTTCATCTGTATAGCGAAGAAGGGTATAATAAGATCTAAAAGCTAAATTATCATCCCATGGGGCAATATTTTCTGGCGGGAAAGTATTTTTTTGGCGTACAGTATAGTTTTGATATCCCCAATTCAATAACTGCTGAAAACCTTTCTCATACTTTTTATCGTTCGTAAGTTTTAATGCTGTTTTTGCAATAGCTTGTGCTTCTAACCCGTTTATACCTTTATCAACCCAACCGTAGGGATTAAGAAGATATTTAGCATCCCAACGGCCCCACCTTGTTGGTTTTCCATCCATATCTTTTAAAACCCAACCATTCTCAATAATATATGATGCAATTCGATCTAAATGTTCTTTAGCAAACTTTTTTTCAATCCCTTCAGCAATTAAGTCGTAAAAAAGGGAAACAGAGTAAAAATGAGCAATAATTTCGTCGCTAGACGTATCGCCTTTCCAGTACCATTTACCATCCTTGGTTGGATACCATTTTGCCGGTAAACCTCCTGAACCATGTTTACTTTTTTTATCAAGATCACCGGTTGTAGACAATATTGCTCTTGCTATAAAACCATCTATTGGCGTTATTCTATCTAACCAAAGCATTGCTTTAAAAGAATTTACAGCCTCATCTCTTGCCGATTTATCACCTGTAACAAGATATTTGTAACACATAGCAGCTAAATATGGAGCAGTATGTCCACCATCATTATCACTAATCTCTCTTATCCATTGATCCCCGTTTTTATAGAGAGTATGTATAAATCCTAAGCGTTTATGTCCCCATTCATTAATATGTCTTTCATAATAGTCTGCTTTTTTTCTCAAAGTGTAAGGTTCATAATTAATTACTCCGATTCCTTTGTCTGTTGCAATGTAAACTACATTCTCTCCAACGGCAATATCATTCACATTATTTCCAGGTAACCAATGATCAGCTCCAAAATAATGCCACTCGTTATTTAGCATCCTAATAGCACCTTTAGTTGTCCCAATCCAAATATCATTATTAAAACCTTTTTCAAGGCATGTAGTATTTTCGTAAGGTAGTCCGTCTTTTCCTTTTAATGTAGTTAGAGCTGCCCCTCGCAAAACCGATAATCC
>JAJRZB010000187.1 GCA_024275455.1 Bacteroidota bacterium
GAGTAAATTCCGGTATGGTTTGGAACCATATCACTCGCTAATCGAATTCCATATTTTTTTGCTTTATCATTGAAAGTGTGAAAGGCATTTTCTCCACCCAAATCATTTGCAATTTGATAATCGTAGAGCGAATATGCCGAGGCAACCGCATCGGTATTGCCCATTAAATGTTTTATTTTTTTCGAGGCAGAACTTCTTTCCCAAATACCGATAAGCCAAAGTCCGTTTATATTCCAACTTTGTAACTGCTCAAAAACCTCATCGGGAATTTGATCTAAAGTTTTAATTTCCCTCCGGTATTTTTTTGATAGCTGATCCAGCCATACATAAATATTTTTTACAATTAAAACTAAATTGGGCATCCAATTAACATCGGGAGTAAATTGTTCCGGTTCTTCATACTCTTTTGATGATTCTTCTGCATACTTAAAAAGAGATTTTCCCAAAACCAAATTATCCGCTTCAATAATCTTACCTTTATATTGCGGAACTATTGTTGGAGCACCTCCGCCTCCAAAACCATGATTAAATTCAATTTGTTCGGCAAATAAATCTTTACTGCTTTTAATTTTATTAAGCAGTTTTTCATCTATAAAAATTCCCCACTCTTTTTTAATAAATTCTAACTGTTCCCATAAATTCTCGGAATGAATTCGAAACGGCATGCTCAAAAAATTAAACAAATTAGTATTATTAGTCCCGATTTTATAATCATCAAATCGGAAAAAGTTTTCTAAATTTTTAAGAGCTGAGTTGTAAGTTTTTTTCTCATTAAAATAATTCTCATCAAAAAGTTCTTTTAATTTTCGGAAAGCGGGATTAATATTTGCAAAATGAAGTAAAATTAATTCTTCGATTAAAATTTCTTTGTTAGAGAAACTATTAGTAAATCCGGTTAAGTATTCTTTCGGAGTTATTTCATTACTATATACTTTTTTCGGAGGGAAAAGATTTATAAAATCCAAAAGTAAATTATTAAGATTTGTTTCTCCCATCGAGGATTTCAGATTCTCTATTGCTGATTTAAATATGTCAGGGTAAATACTTCTGAAATATTTTCGTATCGCAAGGTGATAAATTTCATCCAATAATCCGGCAGCATTAACTTCCGCAGGAGATAGATGCTGGGAAATATCTCTTTTGCTGTTTATTTTTTGAACAAATACCCTAACTTGATAAAAGTTAGAGAATACTACATTACCGGTTAAGGAAAACAGAGATTTATCAAAATCATATTTTTCTCTAATTTTCTTGGCAATATGAAATTCAAATAGTGGATTATTGTAAAATGTAGTTTTATTCATCTGATAAACCGGCAATTGAGAGAAATAAATACTAAAACTAAATATACGCAATTATAGAATGATGTTCATTTTATCTTAAAGAATAAATTATGATAATTAATTTTTAATTTCATTATGTAAAATCAGTAATTTACTTTTAGTAAAATAAATCAAAAATTTTTCGAGTATTTTTTGTAACATTTTGACGATTTAATTTGTTTAAATATCTTGCAGAATATTTTTTTATTATATTGCTGGTGCAAATTAAGTAATTTTAACTAAGAAATAGTGGATTGGAATTGGAAAAAGTTCAAGTAGATATTTTAGGTCTTTCATCAAGCCCTACTGCGGGGGGAGCTTACGCTCTTTTATTGAAGGAATCTTTTGGTGTAAGAAGACTGCCAATAATTATTGGTTCATTTGAGGCACAATCGATAGCTTTGGAAATCGAAGGGATAAAACCGCCTCGCCCGTTAACACATGATTTGATGAAGAATTTAGTTGATGATCTTGGCGGAACAGTTCAAGAAGTTTTTATTGATGAACTTAGAGATAATACTTTCTACGCCAAAATTATTCTCGAAGTATCTACTTTAACAACCACAATTGATGCACGCCCAAGTGATGCAATTGCTTTGGCAGTAAGAACCGGAAGTCAAATTTTTGTTTCGGAAGAGGTTATGCGTTCCGCTGCTTTCGTTCCTTCATCCGAAGATTCGGAAAGCTCTGAGGAATCTTTCGAAATTGCAAATAATTTTGAGTCTAAACAGTATCCCAAGCAGTCTTCAGAAACTAAAGTTGCTTCGCTGCAAGACCAGTTACGAGAAGCAATTGAAAAAGAAGATTATGAACGAGCTGCAAAACTTAGAGATGAAATTAATAGGTTGAAGGGAAACAATTAATTTTAATTGAATATTTTCTTGCCAATTTCACAATCAAGACATCTGTTTTTAGTACAATAATTTCTGTACAACTCAATCATTCCCTGCGCATAAATAGTTTTTTTGCCAAGGTTATTTAATTCCAGACCTTCGGAAACTTCCCGTGTAATTTTATTATCTAATCGTTGAGTGTATTCGTTATAAATTATCAGCACTTTCTTAGAAAGTTTTTCATTGCCGAAAATATCAAAGTAAATTGATAGAAAAGGTAACAATACATTTATAAAAATTTCATCCGCTCTTGATAAACCAACTATATAGTTTAATTTAACTTTCGATTTTTTTTCAAATATAAAGTGGTCTTTCCAATAACCGCTTGCCTTTATGATAAATAAAGAGCGAATTGAATTTATTAAAACTTTAGAGTTATGAATTTCGGAGAATTTTTTAATTATTACGCCAACTAAATTATTATTAAGAATAGATTCAACAAGTTTTACTCCGCCGGCAATTCTAACCGTAGGAAAATTTTGCGGTCTTTGACCAAGGAAATGCCATTGGGTTTCATCAAATAATTTTCCATCATATTTTGTTTTTTCATCATCCCAAATTTTCTTTAGTTCATTCAGGTATTCATCAACATTCTCGTTTGTAGAATTAACAATTTCAGGCATTAGTCCGGCAATATTAAAAAATACCGATTCCAAAGTATTTTGAACATTTGAATTTTTCCCAAACTGTTTTAAATATTCCAATCTTAAATTTTGAGCTAACTTTTGCATTATTGATTTATTTTTGGAATACCCTAAAGCCTCAAAAACCAGTTCATATAAAAGCTGTTCCCAAATTCTTTTATCTTTAAAATCATCGTGCTTAAATTCTTTATTATGAAATTCTCTTGAAAGATCATAACGGATTACAGGTTCTTTTAATTCAAGTTCATCAATAAATTTTAGTTCTTTTAACCTCTTAAATACTTTATTACATTTATGTTGAAATCGGGATACACCAAGGTTTCTAATTGTACTTTCTCTTAAATCCAATTCAACCAAACTTATTTCCGAAGCACATTTAAGGTTACTGGTTTTGGATTCCGTAACTTTTCCCGCAATCTGAATTTTTTCTTCCAAATTATCAACTGCAATCAGATTTTCTATTGAGATTGAAGGGATTTTCCTTCCTTCATTTGTGTAAACATATTTTTGTTTGTACTTATTTGTTAAGGAAATATGGAGAATTACTTTGTTGTAGTTTTTATTAATGTTGTGACCGTGCCTTTTCCAATCGGAATAATCGTTGTCAATTTCAACATCTCCGACAAATGTAAGACTACCGATTTTTATTCTGGCGTGATTGAAATCCGGTCCGGCTGAGGTTTGGTTATAATGACCAGCATTAATAACTTCTATTCTATCACCATCTGAAGATTTTAATTCCGATCTAAAATCTTGTTCAATCCATATTTGGTGCAGTTGTTTTTCAGTTATCTTCTGCATGGTTTACTGATAGAAAAATTATTTCATAATTACTTTAATACAATAAATTACATTAATAACTTAGCAATTTGCTGATTTAATTCAAGTAATTTATTTTTGACTGATTTATCAAAAGATTCTGTTTCATCAATATAAATCAGACCCCTGCTTATATTAATTATAAAATTATTTTTATTATTTTGATAAAAAGTTGACACAACTTCTTCTAAACTTCCGCCTTGTGCACCAACTCCGGGAAGCAAAATGGGCATTTCATTAAATGAGGGAATGTTTTCTTTTAATTCACTAATGTTAGTCGCTCCAAATACTAATCCGCAATTATTATTTATATTCCATTCGTTTGTTTTTTCTATTACTTCTTGATAAAGAAATTTTCCGCTCGAAAGAATTTGTTTTTCAAAATCGGCTGAACTCTTATTGGAAGTTAACCCAAGAATAAAACTGATTTTATCAGTATAGTTAATAAAAGGCTCAATAGAATCAATACCCATGTAAGGATGTAATGTAACCGCATCACACCTAAAATGATTAAAAATTGACTCAGCATATTTTAAAGAAGTGTTTCCAATATCACCTCTTTTCGCATCAGCTATTATAACAACATCATCCCCTATAAAATCAATTGTTTGTTCAAGTGTCTTAATTCCTTCAATGCCCCAGCTTTCATAAAATGCAAAATTTATTTTATACGCTGCTGCCGAATCAATTGTTGATTCTATAATTCTTTTATTAAACTCCAAAATCGGATTATTAAATTTCAGTAAATGTTGAGGAATTTTGTTCACATCACTATCCAATCCAATACAGATATGATATTTTTTTTCTATTCTATTTTTTAATTTTTCTTGTGCCGTCATATAAAAACCTTAAGTATGTTCCCTTCTGTTTTTATAAAAATTTAAAGCCAAGCCGATTAAAATACTATTTACAAGTAAAGAGCTTCCACCATAACTAAGGAAAGGAAGCGGAAGACCGATTACCGGTGCAATACCTAAGTTCATACCAATATTAATAGCAAAATGAGTAAATAAAAGTGTTAAAACACCTATAACGACTAAACTTCCAAACTTATTTTTTGTATGTGTTGCGATATAAATTAAACGGTAAAAAATAATTAGGAAAAGTGCAATCACCAATACACTTCCTAAGAAACCAAATTCTTCTCCAATTACACAATATATAAAATCAGTCCATTGTTCAGGTATAAATCTTAACTGCGTTTGATTACCATGTAAAAATCCCTTGCCCCAAAATCCTCCTGAACCAATAGCAACCTTAGTTTGTAATATATTGTAACCTGCTCCAAGGGGATCTGCAAGTGGGTTAACAAAAGTTTCAATTCTCTTTTGTTGATGCGGTTTTAAAAACTTCATCCCATAATCAAAAAGATACGCTGCAGCCATATTCATTACAACAATGGATGCATTTACAAAAATATTTCTTTTAAAATAAATTAACAGGGTAAAAACAACTAGCATTGCCAATACAAAAGCAGCAACACCAAACAATGATGCAAAAACTACAACTATTGGTGAGAGTAATAAAAAGAACCAAAAAAGATCTACCCCGCTCCAAAATAAAACTGCCGATACAATAATCCCATAAACAATAACGGTACCCATATCGGGTTGTAATAATATTAAACCGATAGGAATTATTGAATACAATACTATTAACAAAAAGTCTTTTAAGTTATTCGGATTTTTTCTTTGTCGGGTTAAAAAGTGTGCTAAAAAAAGTATAAATCCAATTTTAGCAATTTCAGATGGCTGAAATCCGATTGGACCCAAATCTATCCAACTCTTAGCACCATAAACAGTTTTGCCAAAAAACAAAACAGATATTAAAAGAAGAATTGAAAAAATATATGTTGGAATAGCAATAAATTTAAATGTTTTATGCGGAATAATATAAACAATAAACAGAACAATAATTGAAAGAACGGCACTATATAATTGTTTATGAAAATTGCCTGCAGCAGTTGGATGATTATTTGTTGCACTGTAAATTGCTATAAGTCCAATAACCATTAACAATAATGTTGCAAAAAATATAATTAAATCAAACTTATCTAATATTTTACTTTGTTTATCCAATTATCACAATGCATTTAGGTTAAGATTATCTAATTCTAAATTCTCCAAATAAGTTTTTATTACTTTTTGAGCAATTGGAGCAGCATAAGTACTTCCAAATCCTACATTTTCTACCATTACCGCAACCGCTATCTGTGGATTTTCATACGGGGCAAATCCAACAAATAGTGCATGATCTTTTCCATGCGGATTTTGTGAAGTTCCGGTCTTACCGGCAATCTTAATATTCGGCAGCCTAATTCGAGTTGCAGTGCCATTTCCGTTCACAACTCTTAGCATACCTTCTCTAACTAAATCAAATGTTTTTTTCGATATTTCTATTTCTTTATTCTTAAAGTTAAAAGGGTGATAAATATTTTGAGTACCATCTAAATAACCCTTAACAATATGTGGTGCTTTGGTTTTTCCGTAATTTGCAAGTAGTGCTGTATATTGAGCTAACTGTAAAGTAGTTACACTAAGTTCTCCCTGTCCAATACCCAAACTTATTAAATTTCCTTTACTCCATTTGTTTTTACCATAAACTCTATTATAATACTTTACATCAGGAACAATTCCGGGGGCTTCACTTTTAAGATCAAAACCTGTAGGGGAACCAAAACCAAACATTCTTAAATACTTTGCCCAGCGATCAAGACCTATATCAAAAATTAATTTGTAATAAAAGGTATTACATGAATGTTCAATCGATTCTACAACATTTACAGAACCATGTACACCATGACATTTAAAAAATCTATCCCCATATTGATATCCTCCCTTGCAGATAATTCTTGAATTCTCTGTAATAATATTCTCTTCCAAACCAATTAGGGCAGCTAACATCTTGTAAGTGGAGCCGGGCGGATAGATTGATTGTGAAGCTCTATCAAATAAGGGCTTTCTCGGATCGGTTCTTATTTCATTCAATCTCTTTCTGGATGTAACGGAAGCAAAATCTTGTAGACTAAAATAAGGTGCACTAACATAAGCTAAAATATCACCACTCTTAGGCTCTATTGCTACTAAAGAACCCGATAAATTTTTAAATAATTCTTCAGCAACTTTTTGAGTTTCATAATCAAGTGCAAGTACTAAATCTTTGCCTTTACTAGGGGCAATATCAGTTTGTCCCTCTAAATATTTACCAATTGTTTTACGTCTGGCATCTACAAGTAAAAATTCATACCCCTTTTTCCCTCTAAGGTAATTTTCATATGCTTTTTCTATTCCGCTTACGCCAATAAAATCTCCAAGACTGTATTTGCCTTTATTGGCTTTTAACTGCTGAGCATTTATTTCACGTAAATAACCAAATATATGTGAGCCGTTTATTCCGAATGAATAATCTCTCTGCATATCAACTACAATATTCACCCCGGGTAAACTTTCATTGTTTTCTTCTACCCAGGTAATTTCTTCAAAAGGTACATTTCTTTTAATAGTTCTCGGCAAATATTTGGAATAACCCCTTTTCTTATAAAGTGTTTTTTCAATATAATTAGTATCAAGCTTAATTACATCTTCAATAAGTTTTTAATTAACTTTGTTGTATAAAGCAGGAACTATTTGAATTGTATAAGTAGGCTTATTACTTACCATCACCTTGAAATTTCTATCAAAGAATATTCCTCTTTGGGCCTGTATAGCAATTTTTTTTATCGAATTATTATTAGATTTTGCAACATAGGTTTTGTTTTCTAGAATCTGCATTTTAATCAATTGGAAAACAAAACTCATTCCGATTAAGGTAATGGTAAAAATTAGTATATTTTTTCTTAGACCGGAACCAAATATAGTATCGCTCATAATATTTTTCTTCTCTGATTATATATAACAATCGGCAAAGATAAAAGAGCTGTGTAAAAGCCGGGTAAAATCCCTTGTTCAAGAACTAAATAAGATACCGTTAATTTAATTTCGGAAGATGTTAATAGTAAGAAAAAAAACGAATTAATAGTTGAAGAAATAAATACAATTAAAAGGAAAAACAAAGTAGCCGTATTAAATTCAATTTTATTTTCATTATAAAAATAACCGGCTATAAATCCTGCGACTGTTTTTGAAAACATTGCACTTCCTAAAACTCCGCCTGACAGTAAATCAAATAGAAAACCTAAAACTCCGCCTAATATTGTACCATATAATTGACCATGTACAAGCGCAAATGCCACAATCAAAATAATTATAACATCCGGAGTAATTGACCCTATTGCCAACATAGGAATAATTGTTAATTGCAATATTGCCAATGGGAAAAACAAAATTACAGGTAATATAAATTTTAATAGTTTTATTAGTTTCTCCTAATTAAATTTAATTCTAACGAATCAAGCTGAAGATTTCTAATTGTTTTTACAACAATAACTGTTTTAAGGTTATTTATTTTTGTGTAGGGCTCAACAATAATATTACTGAGAATACCGGAAATTGTACTTTCTTTATCAACAATTTTCCCAATTGGAATTGCAGGTGGAATAATTGAACTTAACTCCGAAACAATAATTTTATCTCCAACCTCCATATCTTCAGTTGTTGGCACATTACTTATAACTAATTTTCTGCCATTCCAATTTAAAATACCATTAACGTTACTTCGTTCATTCTTAACAGCTACTTTAAACAAGCTGTTCTCGTATGTTCTAACAGATGAGTAATCATTTGCAACATCTATTACCAAACCAACTAAACCTTGATCAGTAACAACTGGCATCCCTTTTTCAATTCCTTCCTTGCTACCTTTAGAAATAATAAAATAACCGCTAATTTTAGATACTAACCTGGAAACTATCCTGGCAACAACTAAATCTGATTTTCGAGTATTCACAAACTCAAAAATTTTATTGAGTCTTTCATGTTCAAGTCCGTATTTTCTTAACTTATTAACTTGAAGCATCAATTCGGCATTACGTTTTTCAAGCTGTTGCACGTAATTATTATTTGATGTAGCATCATAAGTGTTAGAAATAAAAGAATTTAATGATGCGAAAATACCGAGAGAAAAAACTCGTAAATTCTTTACTTTAGGATTTTCATTTAGAGAAATTAAGGAGAGACTAGCAATTAGAAATAAAATTAAAACAATATATTCTTTGAATCGATCTAAAAAGATTTTAATAAAACGGGGCATTAGTAACTTCTTTTTCTAATAAATACTTTAGAATATTTATTCATATTTTCTATTGCTTTTCCGGCTCCATTTACAACAGCCATCAAGGGATTTTCAGCAATATGTACAGGTAAATTTGTTTCCATTCTAATTCTTTCATCAAGTCCTTTTAACAAAGCACCGCCTCCGGTTACCATTACTCCCCTATCCAAAATATCTGCAGAAAGTTCCGGCGGAGTTCTCTCAAGTGTTTGTTTTACACCTTCAACAATCTGAGTAATATTTTCATTTAAAGCTTCTCTAATTTCTACAGAACTGACTTCAACGGTTTTGGGAATTCCTCCAACTAAATCTCTTCCCTTAACTTGAATTGTTATTTCTTCTCTTAAGGGAACAGCTGAGCCGACTTCACACTTAATTGTCTCTCCGGTTCTTTCTCCAATCAGCAAGTTATAATTTTTCTTAAAAAATTGGATGATAGCATTATTCATTTCATCACCGGCAATCCTTAGCGATTCTTCATTTACAATACCATCCAAAGCAATTACGGCAATTTCGGTTGTACCGCCACCAATATCCAGAATCATATTACCAACTGCTGCGCTCACATCAATCCCAACTCCGATAGCAGCAGCCATAGGCTCGGCAATTAAGTGAACTTCTTTAGCTCCGGCATGTTCTGCACTGTCTCTTACCGCTCTTTTTTCAACTTCAGTAACACCGCTGGGAACTGCAACAACAACTCTTCTACTTGAGAAAGCACCTTTGTTAACCTTTTTAATAAAAGCTCTAATCATACCTTCGGCAATTTCAAAATCGGCTATTACGCCGTCGCGCATTGGTCTGGAAACTCTAATTTGTTTATGCTCTCTTCCTTGCATTTCTTTTGCTTTATTACCAAGTGCAATAATTTTCTTAGTGTTCCTATCAAAAGCAACTATTGAAGGTTCATTTAGAACTATACCTTTTCCTTTAACATAAATAACAGTATTGGCAGTGCCTAAATCTATTGCTATATCCGTAGATAAAAAGTCAAAAATTCCCATACTACCCCTTAATGTTTAAAATTTCTAATACCCGTAAAAATCATTGAAATATTATATTTATTTGCTGCTTGAATCACTTCTTCATCTCTAATTGAACCGCCCGGTTGAACAATTGCAGTAATTCCGTTTTTTGCAATTTCCTCAACACCATCTGCAAACGGGAAAAACGCATCGGATGCTGCAACTGCATTATCTAAACTGTGACCATGCTGTTTTGCTTTCTGAACTGCAATCCGGGATGAGTCAACCCTCGACATTTGTCCGGCACCTACACCAATTGCTTTCATATCTTTACAAAAAACTATTGCGTTAGATTTTGTATGTTTGCAAACCGTCCATGCAAATTTAAGGTTTTTTAATTCATCATCAGTTATTTTTCTTTAAGTAACTATTTTGTAATCATTGACAGGAAAAACAGAGTCGTCACTTGATTGCAAAATAATACCGCCAGGAATATTTCTATACTGATTTTTTTCTAATAAATTATTTGTTAATGTCTTTAATAATCGTCTATTTTTTTTCTTTCTTAAAATTTCTAACGCTTTTTTTGTAAAAGAAGGGGCACAAATAACTTCAGTAAAAATTTCATTCAGTTTTTCAGCTACTTCTTCGTTTATTTCTTTATTAAAAGCAACTATTCCGCCAAATGATGAAACCGGGTCTCCGGAAAGTGCATTAAGATATGCATCTAAAATATTATCTGCAGTTGCTGCCCCGCAAGGATTTGTATGTTTTATTATTGCACAGGAAAAATTGTCCAATTCATTTACCAAATTTACTGCGGAAATAAGATCGATAATATTATTATACGAAAGAGCTTTGCCGTGTAAAACTTCAAAATGTTTATAAAAATCTCCATAGAGAAATGCTTTTTGATGCGGGTTTTCACCATATCTTAATTCGCTTTGCACAGGCATATTAATTCTAAATGAAGATTTTTTACCTACTACTTTTTCTTCAAAATAGTCTGCAATTAGCGAATCATACTTAGCAGTATGTGCAAAAGCTTCGGAGGCAAGTTTCTTTTTTGTTTCTTCGGAAATTTCAGATTCATTCAATTCTTCAATAAATTCATCATATTGGTTGGGGTTGGTTAATACCGAAACGTAATGATAATTTTTCGCCGCAGCTCTGATTAAACTCGGTCCGCCGATATCAATATTTTCAATTTTTGTTTGTTCATCAACTTCAGGATTAAATACAACTTTTTCAAAAGGATAAAGATTTACACATATAATATCTATGGGATTAATTTCAGTTTTCGCAGCTTCTAAAATATCTTCTTTATTATTTCTTCTTAATAATATTCCGCCAAAAACTTTCGGGTGCAGGGTTTTTACTCTGCCAGAAAATATTTCGGGAAAGTTTGTAAACTCGGATATTTCCAAACAGTTAATATCATTTTCAGTAAGTAATTTGGAGGTGTTACCGGTAGCTAAAATTTCATAGTCTTTTTCAACCAAACATTTTGCAAGTTTAACTATTCCTTCTTTATTAGAGACACTAAGCAATGCTTTCTTCTTCAAAAATAACTTCCTCAGCTTAAATAAACTCGATTATTTTTTAGTTTAATCTTATTATGAACAAAATTACTAATTACTCTCGGCAACAATTCATGCTCGGCTTTCAAAACTTTTTCAGCAATTTCTTCAGGAGAATTTACATCAGAAATATTAATACAAATTTGATCGATTATTTTACCGTTATCATAAACTTCATCAACAAAATGTACGGTTGCACCGCTTACTTTTACAGATGAATTAAAAACTGCACGGTGAACATTAATGCCATACATCCCTTTTCCGCTAAAAGAAGGTAACAGTGCCGGATGAATATTTATGATTTTATCTTGAAAAGCTTTAACAAAATCATTCGGAATTTTTTTTAGAAACCCGGCAAGAACAATCAGATTTATATTTTGTTGTTTGAATAATTCTAAAAGTTCTTTATAAGTTTTTTTTGTCCCCTCTTTATTTTCACTAACTACATAAGCAGAAATATTTTCCTTTTTCGCAAATTCAATTGCCCCGCAATTTCCTTTATTGCTAACAACTGCTGCAACCTCGGCAGTTAAATTCCCGCTTTTAATTTGGGAAACAATTGCCTTTAAATTTGAACCTCTCCCCGATACAAAAACTGCCAGCTTAAACATAGTAATTAAAATAATTTATAAATTTATTTATTTCACAATTAACAATCAATTGAAACAACATCTAAGTGATTATAAAATTTATATTTAGAGTGCCCTACTTACTATTTTATTTCTAATTCTCTTTTCAAATTATTAATTAGTGATTGTATTAAATTTTTCTTTCGGTATTCATTAATATTTTCCGCAATTAGCAACAATTCTTTAGCTGTTTCTTCCTTACCAGTTTTATAATTTATTAAGGCCAAGTTAACTAGTGAAAAAGGTTTTATCCAAAAAGAATCGGTTAATTTAACTGCTTTTGCAGCATTCGCAGCTTTTTTTGCTTCCTCAAATTTATTTTTATTGATTAAAGCATTACTCAAATAAAATAATGCTTCCGCTCTTAAATCTTTACTTTCTATCTTGCTGATGCTATCGGAATTTTGAATTGCAAAATTATTATCACCTCTTAAGGAAGCATTCTCAAGTTCAATCACAAATTTTCTTTCTTCATCCATCCCTTTCTTCAAAATTAATTCGCTCATTTCATTTGCATAATTATCATCTTCCAAATCATTATTGCCGTTGGAAGATAACAATAAATATTTCTTAAACTTATTTTCGTTTTCTAAAAAGTAGTAACAATAAGCTGATCTGAGGGATGCTATTCCGGTATAATCAATTGATTCTGTTGATTGAATAAACTTTTGATAATATTCAAGAGCTCGCTCCCAGTTACTTTTTCTAAAACTTATATCTCCTTTAAGAAAATATGAAAAAGAATTTGTCTGTATAAATTTCGGATGATTTAATTCGAGAACTTTATCCAACTCTATTTCGGCTTTGTTAAGATTTCTATTTTTAATGTATTCAATTGCAAGCTGGTAATGAAACAATGAATTGTTGGGATATTTTTTTATTAACTCTTTCAAAAGTTTAATTGAAGCCGGATAATCGGCATAATATTCATCAGTAAGTTTTGCTAAATGAAATTGATATTCTATTCTATCTTGCTTCCCTTTTTCATAAGCTTTTTCTATTAACTTATACCCGTTATTCTTATCCGCGGATAATCCGCTAATTGTCAAAGCCCAATCAAATAAAGCCGGAACGTAACTTAAGGCATATTCAAAAATCCCAATACCTCCGTAAGCCGAGAAAAAATTAGAATCAAGTTCTATCACATCCTCAAAAAAAGAAACTGATTTTTTGGTCGCCCAAAATGCATCCAAAGTATTTCCTTTACTTCCGTATACCATTGCCCTGTATTTATAAATATTACCAAGAATGTAAAGAATGTTTTTATCTTCACTATTCTCATCTAGTAATTTATCACATTTGTAAATTGCGGAATCGGAATATGAGAAAAAAGCTTTAACATTTTCCTCATCTTTACTTCCTAACGAATACCATAAATAAATTTTAGAAAGTAACTGGAAAGCTTCGGGTCTATGCGAAGCTAAACTTATTGATTGAGAAATAATTGTTTGGGAAGAATCGAATTGAAAATTATAAGCTAAATTATCAGCAATATTTATTTTTTTTTCGTAACTATTTTGATCTTGGGCAAAAGTTAAAACAAAACTAAAAACAACAAATAAAGCAATAATTTTTATCACTACTCGGTATTTCCTTTTGAATAGGTAACCGATGCTTTCACAAATTCTCTAAACAACGGATGCGCATTTGTAGCTCTGGATTTTAATTCAGGATGAAACTGGCATGCAACAAACCAAGGATGATCTTGAATTTCAATCATTTCTACCAAATATTCATCCGGTGATGTACCGCTTATTAACATACCCTTTTTTTCTAAATCATCCCTATATTTATTATTAACTTCATAACGATGTCTGTGGCGCTCTGAAATTTTTTCTTTTTTATATGCTGTTTTAGCTTTTGTTCCCTTTTTAACAATACAAGGATAAGCACCAAGGCGCATTGTACCGCCTTTTTCTTTAATTTTTTTCTGATCGGGCATGATGTGAATAACACTATACTGATTTTTAACAAATTCAGAACTATTAGCCTTTTTAATGCCTAATACATTTCTCGAAAATTCAATAACGGCACATTGTAAACCAAGACAAATACCGAGGAACGGGATTTTATTTTCCCGAACATATTGAATTGCAACCACTTTTCCTTCAATTCCTCTTTCGCCAAATCCACCCGGAACAAGTACACCATGCATACCGTTTAATAAATTCTCGGGTTTACGTTTTGTAAAATCCTCTGCACTAATATATTTAAGATTTACTTTAACATCATTTTCGGCACCGGCATGAATAAATGATTCGGTAATACTTTTATATGCATCCAAATAGTCTGTATATTTTCCGCAAATTGCAATAATCACTTCACCGGATGGATTTTTAATATTTTCAACAAATCTTTGCCAATTTTCTAAATGTGCAGTAATATCGGGTAATTTAAGTTTCTTTAATACAAGTCTATCAAAATTTTGTTCATGAAGATTCAGTGGAACTTCGTAAATCGTGGGACAATCATAAGCCGAAATTACAGAATCTGGTTCTACATTACAAAACAAACCGATTTTATTTCGTATTTCTTTAGATAATTCAACTTCGGATCTGCAAACTAAAATATTAGGTTGAATTCCAAGTTCGAGAAGTGCTTTAACACTATGCTGTGTCGGTTTAGTTTTTAGTTCACCGGCAGATTTAATATACGGAACAAGTGTAACGTGAATATTAATTGCATTTTTTCTTCCCATCTCAACCATCAATTGTCGCATTGCTTCCATAAAGGGAAGGCTTTCAATATCACCAACCGTGCCGCCAATTTCCGTGATAATTATATCGTACTTATTACTTTTTGCCAGCAGTTTCATTCTTCTTTTTATTTCATCGGTAATATGAGGGATTACCTGAACTGTAGCTCCGAGATAGTCGCCTTTTCTTTCTTTAGAAATTACTTCATGGTAAACCTGACCCGTTGTTGTATTATTTGCCTTAGACATATCAACGGCAAGAAATCTTTCATAATGCCCTAAATCCAAATCTGTTTCGGCACCATCATCGGTTACATAAACTTCTCCGTGCTGGAACGGACTCATGGTTCCCGGATCAACATTAATGTAAGGATCAAACTTCTGGATAGTAACAGAATAACCTCTTTGCTTAAGAAGTAAACCAAGTGAGGCAGCAGTTATACCTTTACCTAAAGATGAAACAACACCACCAGTAACAAAAACAAATTTAACTTTCTTTTTTAATCTCATTAATTTTACACCTGTTCAATAAAAAATACAATAAGCTTAAAGATATAAATTTTTATAACTCATTAAAAATTACTTCTAAATCTTTCTATGAATATTATAAAAAAACCGTACTAATTATAATTTTTTAACTAACCCTGAATATTTTTTCTCAATTTTAAACCCAAACTTGTAAAAATATTCGGGTCTGAAAAATCCGGTTGTTACATTCTCATAACCTTCATCTTTCATTCTGCTAAAAAATTCATTCATAATTGCTTCACTTACTCCATGCCTGCGTACCCTGTTAGAAACTACTATTTTCTCCATATGAACAAGATTTTCATCATATTTAGAATAGAATAAACCACCAATTATAAATCCTCTATCAGAAATTGCTACCAAAAACTGATGTTCTGGCTTAAACGTAACCTGCAAATTAGCATCCAAAAACAGTTGATATAATTTAGAAATTTCTTTGGGAGTAATTGGTTTTCTTATATAAAAAGGATTCCCTTCATTATCTTCCGTTTGAACAACAAGATTTGCAGTATGATCACCTTCAATTTCAAAATTTAAGAATGAAGCTGAATCGGATGGTTTAAGATGAGGATAACTTAATCTTGTAAGAAAAAATATTTCATTATCATTTAACTCAAACTCTTTTTGGATAGATGAGATTTGTTTTAAGAAATCATCTTTAGAAATACTGTTATGATGCTGTAATTTACAAACCGTCTTAACTTGATTAACAAATTCCGATTCCGAATCTTTAAAAACCGTTTCCAAATAAAAACGAGTTCTCGTTTCAGGGTAAATGTTTTCAAGTTCTACCAAATTATAAGTATCGTATAATTCATTTAACATTTGGGCTTGTGCACCGGTTGAAGCATCCGGATTTAATTTGTTCCATCTAATAAAACGTTTTGTAGCAAAGTATAATTCTTTAGTAATATACCCGTTTTCTTTTATGTTTTCCAATAATTTCTGAAGTTGTGCCAGAAACTCTTCTTTGCCTTCAATATTACTTTCCTTCAGATCTAATGCAAGATAGTTTAGAATCTCAATTCCTTCGTTTTCACCTTCCGCATTAATTAAACCCGGGAAAATGTATTTCCATGAAGACTCTCTTTTTACAGACGGATATTTCTCTTCAATCGGTAAAACAAATTTTTCGTAAAAATTCTTAAAAAGTTCGATATAGGAAGAAAATTCTGATCTCTCGGAAAGTGATACAAACCTTGTCCCAACTTGGTAATCATGAGATGGAATAATTATGTTTTCTGCTGTCGGGTTACTTAATTGCATTTTGCCCGAAGTTAATCTCCAAAAATTTATATACGCTGCAGCAGCATTCCAAATAAAGAAAGGCCACAAATAAAAATATTTTTCTTCCGCAATATTCTTATCTTTTTTAAAATCTCTGTTAAACAAATGTGCAACTGTTAAACCAGGCTGATATTTTTGCGACCACATTCTTTTTGTATCCCAATAACCGCCAAAATCTTCTACTAATTCCGTAACAAAATAATCGGAACCGGCAAGTATTAACCAGTTAACTTCCTCTTTTATTTCTTTTTTCGATTTGTTTTTATTATGATGCAGCAAAACATCGAAAGAACCTTGGTGACGAGTTTGTATTGAAACACGATAAACCGTTATTTTTTTTTCATCACGTACCTTACTTATCCAAATACCGCGTGGTAAAATATTACTTAATCTAATAACAGCACCTTTTGAAAAGAGAAAAACCGCTTCTCTTAAAATAGGTGTTGTAGAAATTGTTTCGGTTAAAAGTTCTTTTTCCTTTTCGGTAAGATCTTCCTCAAAAATAATTACTTCTTCCCATCCGTATTCTTCACCTGTTTCAATATCTACAGCAACAGTTTCATTTACATCTAACCATTTTCTAAAACCTTTTCTCATTTTCGTTCTATAATCCTGAGACATATTTGAAAGTTCATGCCAATCATCTAGAAGTTGAATTTTTACAAACTTTCTTCTTATGTCTTCATACTTGGTTGGATGTTTTACTCCAAATCTTACAAAAAGGTCAAACAAAAATGGAATTACCGTTTTTTCTATATCATCAGCTTGAAAGTTTAATTGAATTTGTTCGTGTAAAATTTCATCAATTGTATCAATAGAATTATAACAAGTTTTACTACCTACAACATTTTCTCTAACTGTATTGTCAAATAAATCTGGACCAAGTTTTAAATATTTCTCAAACACTTCTCTAAAATATCCGGGCTTAATATTCTTTAAAGCCAATAGGAGCAAACCTTTCTGGGTTTCTATATTTGCGCAAATATTTGGTTTATCCAAATAATAAAAACAAATTTTATAAATTTCCTGAGTCTGGTCTTCAAATAATTGCTTTAAATATTGAAGTCCAAATTCACCATCACTTCTTTCATCCGACTGAAGTAATACTAATGCCAAGTGTAAGCCGAACAATGATCTTTCTCCAGCTGAATGAATTTTAGACAATACATTTTTTGTAAGAGCAAAATTTCTTTCGGTAAAATAACTCGAGTGAAACTTTATGTAATCTTCTTCGGTACTTTGGCGGTACCATTGTAAAATTGCTTCATCGGTAAATGATACTAAATCCTCATTACCTAACCAATAAATCGGATTAATTAAAAATTCATGTAGATCGACTTGAGATTTTAAAATCTTATAACTAAAGTCTCCAATTCTAAAAATATTTTGTTCAACTCTTTTTATCTTTAAGTTTTTTCCTAATTTGTGAATTACAATTTTGGAATCTTCAATTTTAATATCGCCGGTTAAACAGCCTCTTTCTCTTAAGAACCAATTAGGTATTTTTATTTCAGTATTGTCTAAATAAAGTGAATAGTAATCTTTTTTATACAGCTCACTAATTATCTCTTTAAAATTTTCTTCTATTACTCGGCGCTTGTATGTACCTTTAGGAGTTAGTTCACCTTTCTCAGTAGAAAATCCTCTGTTAATAATTCTGAAATCAACTATTCTTTCGAATGGTGCTAAAAATTTATTTATTGTTACAATGAGGTTTGAAAAATACTCTCCTTTCTGATCATCATACATATCTTTTAATACAGGGCTTTCCAAATCGGGATAGATTAAAACCGTATTGAAAGGTCGATGGTCCCCAACAACAAAAACTTGTTTAATTGGTTCAAAATCACGGAAAAGATTTTCAATTCTTTGCGGGGCAATTGTTTCGCCTTTAATATTTTTATAAATTTCCTTTTTTCTGTCAATTATTTCAATGAATCCTTTGGAATCCATTTTCATAATATCACCGGTAGGAAACCAGCCGTCTTCCACAAATGTTTCATCTCCGGGTTGACCAAAATATCCCAGCATCACATAATCGCCTCTTACCAGCAATTCGCCATCTTCTGCTAATTTAATTTCTATACCTGGCAAAGCTTGTCCTAAAGAATTAGGGGTATAATTATTAGGGGGAGTCATTGTTATTCCACCGGTTGCCTCGGTCATTCCAAATCCGCTCATTAATTGAATGCCGTTAGCTTGGAAAAATTGAAAAACATCCGGGTCTAAATAACCGGCAGCAGATAAGCCCCATTTTAAGTTTCCACCGGTAACTTTTTTTACTTCTTCCAAAATTACCGATTGTTCATCATTTTCAATGTCAATTTTAGCAGTAATATGTTCATAAAGCTGCACCCACTTTTTAGGAATACTGATAAATATTGAAGGGTGAACCATATTCATATTTAGAATCATTGTTTCAGCGGAAGGGTTTTCCATAAACGAATAAGTCGCTCCCCAAAAGATTGTACCCATAAGTTCCAACCAGCGCCCAAAAGTATGATATAAGGGTAGATAAGCAAGGAAACTATCTTCATCACTAATTTTTGGTAAGGCAATGGCTCTGCAGAATCTTTTAAAAACAATATTTTTTTGAGTAAAGATAATTCCTTTCGGCTCTCCGGTTGTACCTGAAGTATACATAATTGTTGCTTGGGAATTAATATCTGAATCAACAATTTCAATCTCTTTCTTATTTAAACTTAAAAATTCCTTAAACGAAATAACCCAATCTTCAGAACTTGTTCCATCAATTAAAACTCCTTTTTTAAGTTCATGAACTTCTTTTTTAACCGATTTAAGTTTTGCTAATTGTTTTTCGTTCGATACTAAAATAAAATCGCATTCGGATTGATTAAGGATATAAGATATATGCTGC
>JAJRZB010000188.1 GCA_024275455.1 Bacteroidota bacterium
GTACCAACTCTTAACCCTATTGGATTTGTCTTCTGACCCAACTAAACCTCCTGCAGTTTTCTTTTTAATGCTACAACTATTGTTAAATGGTTAGATCTTTTTCTAACCCTATATGCTCTACCCATAGGAGCAGGTAAGAGTCTTTTTAGAGCAGGTCCTTGATTAACATATGCCTCTTTAACATATAAATCTGATGGTTCATGATTTGACTCTTCGTCCTTATTAAAAAGATTTGAAACAGCTGATCTTAAAACTTTTTCAGCATCCTTAGCAGCATGCTTAGGATTAAAAGTAAGAAGTTCTATTGCTTTATCAACCGATTCCCCTCTAATAAGATCAATTACCAACCTCATCTTCCTAGGAGAAGTTCCAATATATCTGTATGTAGCTTTTGCTTCCATTTACAAAATTCCTCAATCCAATTATTTCATTCTCGAAGCTTTTTCAGCTTTTGTTCCGGGATGACCACGGAAAATTCTAGTTGGTGAAAATTCACCTAATTTATGCCCAACCATATTTTCAGAAATATAGACAGGTATCATTTTATTACCGTTATGAACAGCTATTGTATGCCCAACAAATTCAGGCGAAATAGTACTTGAACGGGACCAAGTTTTAATAATTTTTTTCTGTCCAGATTCATTCATTTTACGAATCTTTTCTAGAAGTTTCAAATCAATAAATGGACCTTTCTTAACAGATCTTGGCATAATTTTACTCTATTTTTTTCTTCTCTTAATAATATATTTATTTGATTCTTTTCCAACTTTTCGGGTTTTCAAACCTTTGGCTTTTTGTCCCCAAGGTGAAACCGGGTGTCCGCCACCGGAACTTCTTCCTTCACCACCACCCATCGGATGATCAACAGGGTTCATTGCAACACCTCTTACTTTAGGTCTAAATCCTAACCATCTCGTTCTACCTGCTTTACCAATACTTGTATTTTCATGCGATGAATTACCAACAACACCATAAGTTGCTTTACATTCCAAGTTAACCAATCTTACTTCACCGGAAGGCATTTTTAATTGTGCATATTTACCTTCCTTTGCCATAAGCTGAATTGCAGTACCGGCTGACCTACCTAACTGACCACCCTTACCAGGTTTTAATTCAACATTATGAACAAAACTTCCGACAGGCATATTTTTTAACTTTAATGCATTCCCAACTCTAATATCTATTCCTTCTCCGGATTCAACCGTATTACCAACCTTCAAATTATTTGGAGCAAGAATATATCTTTTTTCTCCATCGGCATAATGTAAAAGTGCTATTCTTGCTGATCTATTTGGATCATACTCTATAGAAAATACTTTTGCAGGTACACCATCTTTGTTTCTTTTAAAATCAATAATTCTATATTTTCTTTTATGACCACCACCGCGATGCCTAGCAGTAATTCTACCTTTATTATTTCTGCCGCCAGATTTTGACAAACTACTTAGTAGAGATTTTTCAGGTGTAGTTTTAGTGATTTCCTCAAATGTGGAAACCGACATAAATCTTGTACCCGGTGTATTTGGTTTAAATTTTCTAATAGCCATTTAATTACTCCAATTCGAGACTAAACTTCTCCGAACATATCAA
>JAJRZB010000189.1 GCA_024275455.1 Bacteroidota bacterium
GGTTGCAAAGGCATTTGGGGCTTTCTCGTTAATAATATAAATTTTAGGCATTTGGGGTAAGTTAGCTGCAATTGTCATTTCCTCTACAATGTTAAAAAGTTGAGGATGAACATCTTTTGTAACTTCTTTTGCATTGCTGATTGAAAGTATAATTGAACTTCCTGCAAAATAACTAATTAGAGAAAGGATACTCCAAAGAATTAAAGCAAGAAAAACTCCGAAAGCTCCTCCGCTACTTCCTAAAAATGTTGCACCGAAAAAATAACCTAAAAGAACTAAGATTATTCCCATTGAAATAAAAAGTATGATAGATTTTCGTCTGTTTGCCTGAATTAATTCCCACATAAAAACCTAAAGGTTAAACTACAAATATCAAAAACCAAAAAACAAACTGAAATCGACTGAAAAAGATTAACTCATAAACACAATACTTTAAATTCAAATTTAAGTTTATAGTTTGAAATTTGTAGTTTATAATTTATTTGTTATTTGAAAATTGTCACTTGTTATTTAAAGCTTACTTTTGGTGCTTCTCTTTCCGCTTCAACTTCAATTTCAAAAAAATCTTCTTTAATAAAATTGAACATTCCGGCTAAAATATTAGATGGAAACATTTCTATTTTGTTATTATAAAAAAGAACCTGATCGTTATAACTTTGTCGGGCAAATGAGATCTTATTTTCTGTCGAAGTAAGTTCTTCCTGCAGGGCTAAAAAGTTTTGATTTGCTTTTAAGTCAGGATAATTTTCTACAACCAAATTAAATTTACCGAGAGCACTTGACAGCATTGATTCGGCTTTAGATTTTTCTCCCACTGATGAAGCATCAACTGCAGCGCTTCTTGCTTTAGTTATATTTTCTAACGTATCCCTTTCGTGGGTCATATAACCTTTTACGGTTTCGATTAAATTGGGAATTAAATCGTGGCGGCGTTTTAGCTGAACATCAATTTGCGACCAAGCATTTTTTACTTGATTGCGCAAACGAATTAAAGAGTTGTAGTTGGAAATTGCAAAGGCAGCAGCAATAACCACTAAAATTACAAAAATTAAAAATGCACTCATTTATCCTCCGAGATATTTATATTGTTCCGAACTTCAATAATGATTTTATAATATGATAATCTAAATATTAACAATAATATATTATTTTCCTTCAGTTTTTTTTCTATACATGTCTTCGAGCACCCTGATAATTTTATTTTCTTTATTAATTGAACCCCTTTTTATTATCTCCAGAATTTCACCTTTATCAAACCAAAGCCCGTGACCGTTTTTACATTCATCTATAACAATATCTTTATCAGAACTGACAAAAGTTTTGTTCATTTTTTTCTTACAGATAGGGCATTTACGTTTCTTTTCCTTAATAGTCAGTGCTTCGGAAAAAGAATTTAGTAATTCTTCTTTTGCTGCGGAGTCTTCTAAAAATAGTTCCAGTTCTCCTGAATCTAACCAAATCCCTTCACAATTTGTGCAGTAATCGGTTTCTACTTTTTCAAATTCCAAAACAATCATCGGATGTTTGCAACTTGGACAATACATTTTTTACTCAAAGTTTTTACAAATATAATAAAATTGGAATTAGTAAATGGATAACAAAGTAGAGTATTTTTTAATATCTTTATAATCCATATTTGTTAGGATTATTAATGCCGGAAGTAAAAAAAATAAAATTAAATAAACATCAGCAAGAGTATAAGGGTACTGCTGAAAAGAGCAGGGAAGAACTTGGCAAAAGACCCGATTGGTTAAAAGTAAGATTACCTTCCGGTGATAATTACAGAGAAGTTCTTTCGATGATGCGGAAATCGAAATTAAATACAGTTTGTGAAGAAGCTAAATGCCCTAACTTAGCTGAGTGTTGGAATAATAGAACCGCTACTTATATGATTCTTGGCGATACTTGTACAAGAACTTGTGGATTTTGTGATGTTAAAACCGGGAGACCTGCTTTTGTCGATTGGGATGAGCCGAACAGAGTTGCTCAATCGGTTGCGGATTTAGGACTGAAACATGTTGTAATAACTTCTGTTAATAGAGATGAATTAAAAGACGGAGGTGCATCTGTTTTTTCAAAATGTATTGAACTTATTAGAAAAAAAACTCCGCAATGCTCAATTGAAATTTTGATTCCCGATTTTCAAGGTGATGAAAAAGCATTTGAAATTATTATGCAGAACCCGCCGGATATATTAAACCATAATTTAGAAACGGTTCCAAGATTATATCACGCAGTTAGACCCCAAGCTGATTACCAAAGGAGTCTTAATCTAATTAAGTGGTTTAAAAATAAAGGTTTAAGAACAAAAAGCGGAATTATGGTAGGAATTGGAGAAAAAACTGACGAAGTTTTAGAACTTATGAATGATTTGAAAACTCATAATTGTGATATAATGACAATTGGTCAGTATTTACAACCCACAAAAAATCATTTGCCGGTTGATAGATACGTTACATTAGAAGAGTTTGCACTTTACAAAAAAAACGGTACTAAGTTAGGATTCCAAGCAGTTGAATCGGGTCCACTGGTTAGAAGTTCTTACCATGCTGAAAAACATATTTAGTTTGTCATTGCTTCTTATTTATTGGCAAGATGCTTCCGCTATTTTTCAAACGGGATAAATTCTCAACCTTGTAACATTAGCAGTATTTTATTGTGAAGTAGTTTATAATAATAAAATATTTTCAATTACGTGTATTGAAATTAAATTTTTCTTGAA
>JAJRZB010000190.1 GCA_024275455.1 Bacteroidota bacterium
ATACTAAAAACAATGAGTATCTTTCATATTCTGAGAACATAAAATTTACTAATCAATTTTTTAATGGTGATCTTTCCAAAGGTTCTTTTGTTGATTGGTTGTGTACGTTTGTTTTGTGGAGCAGAGCTAACAGTGTTTTGTAGAAAACTGTAAGCGATATTTTCAGGAACATCTAACCCTTTAATTTTTATAATCTTTATTACTTTTAATTAAAAGTGTTAGATGCAGAAATATTTTTATACAATCGCATGTATTTTTTTGTTTCTTTTTGCTGATGATTACTTTTGTCAGGATTCAATTTCAATTAATGATACTTTAAAAGTTAATCAAAAGCATTTCGACCATAATGATTTCCTTTTCGAGAATTTTCTTAAACAAAATTTAGATAATTACGACTCAATTCAAATCAGCCAAACAATTCCTAAAATTCTAATTGATAGCCTTAAATATATTTTTGAATTAAAGCTAATAACTAAAATGGCTTTAGAGCAAGTACCCGGTTTGGATATTTCCAATAAAATAATTGAGCGCAATAAACAAAGAGCACTTCTTTTACTAACATCAAGGGAGTATAATAAAAACCAGCCGAACTATGATTTAGGCAAGGTTGGTAAATATCTTGGAATTTCTAAAAGGCTTGCTGTACTTATCCTTGCAATAATGTCACTATAAAATTATATCAACTTTCAATTATCCTTATAAAATAAATTATTATATATTATAAAGTTATTTTTTATAATTAAGGAATTTGTCAATTTTCCCAATAAATGAAATCTCTATTTTATTTAAATAAATATTTTAAAAAATATAAATTTAGATTATTGTTAGGAGTTCTTTTTATTCTCCTGTCAAATGCCGCCCAGGTTTACATCCCAATTTTACTAAAAGAAAGCATTGATCTTTTAAGAACAAATATGTCGTATCAATTGCTTTTGAAATATTCCGGAATGATAGTGGGAACGGCAATAATTGGTGGATTTTTCAGATTTCTTATCAGGGTTACAATTATTATTGTTTCTAGAAAAATTGAGTTTGATCTGCGAAGTGATTTTTGGAAACACATTCAAACATTGCCTACTCGGTTTTTTCAAAATAATTCAACCGGTAATATAATGGCTCATGCAACCAATGATATTAGTGCGGTGCGTATGTATATTGGTCCGGCTGTTATGTATTCTGTTGATACCATTACAAAAATTATTATTGTAATAACAATTATGCTAACATTGGCTCCTACGTTAACAATCTATACGCTACTTCCTCTTCCGTTACTATCATTTTTTGTTTACAAGCTAAGTAAAAAAATTCATTCTAAGTTTACTAAAATACAAGAGAAGTTTTCTGAACTTACTACAAAGGCACAAGAAAGTTTTTCTGGTATACGAGTTGTAAAATCATATGTAATTGAAAAAAGTGAAGTAAATCATTTTACTAAGCTAAGCGGTGAATATTTAGACCGTAACATGGAAAAGATTAAAATACAAGCTTTATTTATGCCCATGCTTTTTCTTATTACCGGAATTTCCGTGATTATTGTTATTTGGGTTGGAGGATCTATGGTTATCGAAAATACTTTAACCTTGGGTGAAATAATAGCTTTTATAGCATATTTAGGATTGCTTATTTGGCCGGTAATAGCTTTTGGTTGGGTGCTAAATATTATTCAGCAAGCTTCGGCAAGTATGAAAAGATTATTAAAAATATTTAATGAAAAAAATGATAGAGTTGAAAATACAAATGCGAATAGTAATATTAAAACTATTAATGGAGATATTGAATTTAAAAATGTTTCGTTTAGGTATGGTCCTAAGTTAGAAGAGGTGTTAAAAAATATTTCATTTAAAATTCCCCAAGGTAATTTTCTTGCCATTATCGGACATACCGGAAGCGGAAAAACAAGTTTGGTTAATCTTATTCCCAGATTATTTGATGTGACATCGGGAGAAATTTTAATAGACGGTATTAATATTAAAAATATTCCAATTAATGTTTTAAGAAAAAATATTGGGATGGTTTCTCAAGAAACATTTTTATTTTCTGATTCCTTAAAAAATAATCTTGGTTACGGACTTAAAGAAATAAATGAAGAAATTGTAGAGAGAGTAGCTGAAATTTCTCAACTACAAAAGGATGTAGATAATTTTTCAGAAGGTTTGGAAACAATTCTAGGTGAACGAGGCATAACTCTTTCCGGCGGACAAAAACAAAGAGCAAGCTTAGCAAGAGCGTTGGCAATAAATCCTAAAATATTAATATTAGATGATTCCTTCTCTGCTGTTGATACTAATACTGAAGAAGAAATTTTATTGAAGTTAAAGGAATTTATGAAAGGAAGAACAAGTATAATTATCAGCCATAGAATTTCTACAGTTAAACATGCAGATAGTATAATTGTTCTTGAAAATGGAGTAATTGCCGAAAGAGGAACACATAATGAACTTGTTGAGAAGAAGGGAATTTATGCAGATCTGCACAATAAACAATTACTTGAAGAAGAACTAGAAGAAATTGAATAAATGAGAGGAAGTCCGATAAATACAGATGATATTCAAGGGAAGGCTTATGATTCAAAGTTAATGAGAAGACTTCTCGGGTATATTAAACCGTATAAAAAATATGTTGTACTTGCTATATTGTTGAATATTATTGTTGCGGGATTGGGTCCTATAAGACCATATTTAACAAAAATAGCAGTTGATGACGCAATTGCCAATAAAGACTATAACATGCTTCTTTATGTAGTTGTAATTCTTGTAGGCACATTACTTTTTCAAGCTGTTATTCAATTTGCCTTAACATACTTTACTCAGTTAATGGGTCAAAAAATAATTTACGATTTGCGTATAAAATTGTTTTCTCACATCCAAAAATTATCTCTAAAGTATTTTGACAAAACACCTATCGGAAGAATTGTAACCAGGGTAACCAACGATGTTGAAGCGTTAAATGAATTATTCTCATCCGGAATAGTAATGGTTTTTAGCGATATTTTTATAATACTGTGGATATTCGGTTTTATGTTTTTTATGTCTTGGAAACTTGCTTTAATTACACTTTCGGTATTGCCGGTATTATTTTATGCAACTTTCTTATTCAGAAAAAAAGTTAGAGATGCTTACAGACAGGAACGTAAATACTTATCAAGATTAAATTCGTATATGCAAGAACATATTACCGGAATGAATATTGTCCAAATTTTCAACAAAGAAAAGGATGAGTTTAAAAATTTTATTGAAATAAATTATAATTACAGAAATGCACTTATCCGATCGGTTTTTTATTATGCAACATTCTTTCCGGTTGTAGAAATTCTATCATCAATATCGGTTGCTTTAATTATTTGGTACGGTGGCGGAAAAGTAATCCAGGATTCAATGACAATTGGAGTTTTATTCGCTTTTATTCAGTATACTGAGATGTTTTTCAGACCTATTAGAGACTTATCGGAAAAGTATAATATTATGCAAACTGCAATGGCAGCTTCCGAAAGGATATTTGAAGTTCTGGATGATCAAACAATAATTCCAAATCCTGATAATCCTAAAAAGTTGGATAATATAAAGGGAAGTGTTCAATTTAAAAATGTAATATTTGCTTATAACGAGGGTGAAAATGTTCTTAAAAATGTTTCTTTTGATATAAATGCTGGTGAAACCGTTGCAATTGTAGGTGCAACCGGTGCCGGTAAAACTAGTATTATCAGTTTATTAACTCGCTTTTATGATATTCAAAAAGGTGAAATTAATATCGATGGTATTAATATTAAGGAAATTGATAAGTTTGAATTGAGAAAAAAAATATCCGTTGTACTGCAAGATGTATTTTTGTTTTCCGGAGATATTAAATCTAATATTGGACTAAACTCAGAGTATATTTCTGAAAAGAGATTGTTGGAAGCAGCAAAAATAGTTGGAGCTGATAAATTTATTAGCAAACTTCCGAATAAATATAAGGAAGAAGTTAAAGAAAAAGGAGCAACATTAAGTGTTGGTCAGAAACAATTGATTTCCTTTGCAAGAGCTTTGGCATTCGATCCGCAAATTTTAATTCTTGATGAAGCTACATCAAGTGTGGATACAGAAACAGAAATACTAATTAAAAAAGCAATTGAAAAATTGTTAGTCGGACGTACATCAATTGTTATTGCCCACAGACTTTCAACAATACAGAATGCAGATAAAATAATAGTTATGCATAAGGGAGAAATTAGAGAAAGCGGAACGCATCAAAAATTACTTGCAAAAAAAGGAATATACTATAAATTGTATCAATTACAATATAAAGAACAAGAAATTTCCAAAGTAGTATAAATTAAGGAGAGTATAATGGGCATCAACTTTATGACATTAACTCGTCATATTTATGAGGGTGAAAGAAAAATTCCGGGTGCTACCGGGGAACTATCAGCTCTTTTGCATGAGTTATCTTTAGCTGCCAAAGTAATTTCATTAGAGGTTAATAAAGCAGGCTTGGTTGATATTCTTGGTTTTACCGGAGATAACAATGTTCACGGGGAAAAAGTAAAAAAATTAGATATGTATTCTCATGATATGTTGTTTAGAGCCATGGATCATGGCGGTCATTTATGTGCAATGGCTTCCGAAGAAGAAGAAGATATAATTCATATTCCTGATCATCATAAAAGGGGAAAATATGTTCTGCTATTCGATCCGTTAGATGGTTCATCAAATATAGATGCTAATGTTAGTATTGGTACTATTTTTTCAATCTATAAAAGAATTACCCCGGATGATGGCTCTCCTGGTAGAATGGAGGATTGTTTGCAGCCCGGTATCAAACAGGTTGCTGCGGGTTATGTTGTTTACGGCTCTAGTACAATATTTGTTTATACAGCGGGTGATGGAGTTTACGGATTTACTTTGGATCCTGCTTTTGGTGAGTTTTTATTATCGCATAATAATATTAGAATACCGGAGCAAGCCAGTATTTATAGTATAAATGAAGGAAACTATAAGTATTGGAAACCCGGATTAAAAAAATATATTAAGTATATACAAGATGCTTACGACAGAGGAAGGAAACCCTATTCTACACGGTATATTGGTTCTATGGTTGCAGATATTCATAGAAATTTATTGTATGGGGGTATTTTTATTTACCCGGCTGATAGAAGAAATCCGAATGGAAAATTAAGATTAATGTATGAATGCAATCCCATGGCTTTTATTATTGAGCAAGCCGGCGGAAGAGCAATTGACGGATCAAAAAGAATTATGGAAATTCAGCCAACAGATTTACATCAAAGAGTTCCAATTTATATTGGTAGTAAAAATGCTGTTGATAAGGTAGAGGAATACTTACAAAAAGATGAAAACAGCTAAGATAGAATTTTAAGTTTTATCTCAAAATTTTAATTTAATAATGAAAAATTTTAATAATAAATACTTGCTTCTTTTTTTTATTCTTGCAATACGTTCTTTTTTGTTTGCTCAAGTAACAGATTCAACTGAAATTGCTGATATCGACTCAGCTAAAATATTTCTAATAAAAGCCGGCAATACCTCTTCGGAAGAACTAAACACAGAAACATATCATGCTACTGTAAATGAAAAAATCGAAAAACCCTTTAAAGTTAGAGTGCTCTATAAAGGAGTAAAGCCGGTTAAAAATTTTCCGGTTTACTTTCAAGTTATATCAGTGCCTAAAAAAACATCCGGTACCAGATTTGAAAATAACATTGTTTATACCGATACAAACGGTTTTGCCGAAGGCAATGTAATCTTAGGTTCAAAAGAAGGTTACTATGAATTTTCCGCAAGAATTAATGTAAATAATAACCAAAATGATATTGTTTATTTTAAAGCCATTGCCCGAAAATCTAACTGGGTGTTTTTCTTAATTAC
>JAJRZB010000191.1 GCA_024275455.1 Bacteroidota bacterium
TAATTGATCTTATTAGAGGGGAATCGGTTGATAAAGCAATAGAACTTCTTACTTTTAATCCTAAGCATGCTGCTAAGGATGCTGAAAAAGTTTTAAGATCAGCTGTTTCAAATCTTTTTAATAATGACGAAGAGTCAAATCATGAACCATCAGATTTATATGTTAAAGAGGCATATGTTAATCAAGGACCTGCTCTAAAAAGACTCTTACCGGCTCCTATGGGTAGAGCATATAGGGTTAGAAAAAGATCTAACCATTTAACAATAGTTGTAGCATTAAAAAGAAAACTGCAGGAGGTTTAGTTGGGTCAGAAGACAAATCCAATAGGGTTAAGAGTTGGTACCATTAGAGGTTGGGAATCAAACTGGTTTGAAGAAAAAAGTTATGCTACAAAACTTAAAGAAGATAAAGATATTAGAAATTATGTTAGGCAAAGATTAACTAAGGCCGGTGTATCAAGAATAATTATTAATAGAACTACTAAAAATGTTATAATTACAATTCATACATCGAGACCAGGGGTGGTAATTGGAAAAAGTGGTAAAGAAATTAGTCAACTTGAACAAGAATTAAAAAAAGTTACTAATAAAGATGTTAAGGTTCAGATCAATGAAATTAAGAGACCGGAATTAGATGCATATTTAGTTGGAGAAAATATTGCTAATCAACTTAAAGGAAGAGTCTCTTTTAGAATAGCTATGAAACAAGCAATTACTTCTTCAATGAGAATGGGTGCTGAGGGAATAAGGGTTATGTGTTCCGGTAGATTGGGTGGAGCAGAAATGGCCCGTACAGAACAATATAAAGAAGGTAGAATTCCTTTGCATACAATTAGAGCAGATATTGATTATGCCACTACTACTGCTCACACAATTTATGGTGCAATTGGAGTAAAAGTTTGGATTTGTCGTGGTGAAATTCTCGGTAAAAGAGTAACCGATTAAGATATTTAGGAGTTTTA
Source organism: Bacteroidota bacterium (assembly GCA_024275455.1). Taxonomy (GTDB): domain Bacteria; phylum Bacteroidota; class Ignavibacteria; order Ignavibacteriales; family Melioribacteraceae. Next base: position 962 of record JAJRZB010000191.1, read on the forward strand.
TATTATGTTAATGCCAAAAAGAGTTAAATTTAGAAAATCCCAGCGAGGGAAAATGAAAGGAAAAGCTACCAGGGGAGCGCGAGTTAGTTTTGGTGATCTTGGATTAAAAGCTCTTGAACCCGCTTGGATTACAAGTAGACAAATTGAAGCATGTAGGGTAGCAATTACTAGAAAAATGAAAAGGGACGGAAAAGTTTGGATAAGGATTTTTCCAGACAAACCGGTTTCTAAAAAACCTTTAGAAACAAGAATGGGTAAAGGTAAAGGTGCACCTGAGTTTTGGGTAGCTCCAATTAGACCTGGTAGAATTATGTTTGAAGTTGCCGGTGTTTCTAAAGAATTGGCTATTCAAGCTCTGAGTTTGGCTTCACATAAATTACCGATTAAAACAAAAGTGGTCATTAGACCTGATTATGAATAATTGAAGGTGTTAATGAAATGAAAATGTATGAAATAAATGAAATGCCTGTTGAGGAAATTATAAAAAGAATTGAAGAAGAAGAATCAAATTTAGTTGATTTAAGATTTCAACATGAACTTAAAAATTTGACTAATACTGCAAAAATCAGTTTAGTAAAAAAAGATATAGCAAGAATGAAAACAGTATTAAAGCAAAGACAACTTAAAGAGTCAGTTTCAGAAGAAGAAAAATAAATTAGGGAGTAATTTTTAATAAATGGAAAACCGTAATCTTAGAAAATCAAGAGTTGGTGTAGTAGTTAGTACTAAAATGGATAAAAGCATTTTAGTAGCAATGGAACGAAAAGTTGCTCATCCTATATATAAGAAGTATTTTAAGAAAACTACAAAACTAATGGCTCATGATGAAAAAAATGAATGTACAGTTGGAGATACTGTTAAAATAATGGAAACAAGGCCGTTAAGTAAAAGAAAACAATGGCGTTTAGTTGAAATAGTAGAGAAAGCTAAATAAGGATTGCATAGGGAGTTTAATTTCAAATGATACAAGAAGAATCAAATTTAGTTGTTGCCGATAATTCCGGTGCTAAAAAAGTTAGATGTATTAGAGTTTTGGGCGGCAGTAACAGAAGATATGCCAGTGTTGGAGATCTAATTGTAGTTTCGGTTAAAGTTGCATTGCCTAATACCGGCGTTAAAAAAGGTGAAGTTTCTAAAGCCGTTATTGTTAGAACAAAAAAAGAAGTTAGACGTCCTGACGGTTCCTATATTAGATTTGATGAAAATGCGGCGGTATTGTTAAATCAACAAGATGAACCTAGAGGAACTAGAATTTTTGGACCGGTAGCTAGAGAATTAAGAGATAAAAAATTTATGAAAATTATTTCATTAGCTCCCGAAGTTTTATAAAGAGGATATTAGATGAAACTTAGAAAAGAAGATAACGTAATTGTAATTGCAGGTAACTACAAAGGAAAAACCGGAAAAATATTAAAGGTTTTTCCAAAAAAAAATAGAGTGATTATTGAAGGTGTTAATTTAAGAAAAAGACATACAAAACCAAGTCAACAAAATCCGCAAGGCGGAATAGTTGAAAAAGAAGCTCCAATTGATGCTTCGAACGTTATGATTTTAGATCCAAAATCTAATGAAGCAACAAAAATTGGTAAAAAAATAATAATTGATGATAAAACCGGTAAAAAAAGATCGGTTAGAATTAGTAGAGTAAGTGGAGAAATGTTGTCATAAACTAAATTGACAATTGAGAAAAATATGGCTGATAAAACTAAAAAAAGCAAAAAAACTGAAACATCAAAAAAAGAAACTGCAGAAGTAAAAGTTTCACCAAGACTTTTTGATAAATATAAAGAAAAAATTGCTCCGGCATTAATGAAACAATTCTCTTATAAGAGTAAAATGCAGGTACCCAAATTAGAGAAAATTGTAGTTAATATGGGCGTTGGAGCTGCTGTTCAAGATTCTAAAGTTCTTGATGAAGCTATTAAAGATTTAGAAACAATTACCGGACAAAAAGTAACGGTTAGGACTGCAAAAAAGGCTATTTCCAACTTTAAGCTTAGAGAAGGAATGAAAATAGGTGCCAAAGTTACTTTGCGTATAGAAAGAATGTATGAGTTTTTAGATAGATTAATTACTATAGCAATGCCAAGAATTAGAGATTTTAGAGGTGTTTCGGATAAATCTTTTGATGGAAGAGGAAACTATACTCTTGGTATTAAAGAACAAATTATTTTTCCTGAAATTAATATCGATAAAGTTACTCGGGTATTAGGGATGGACGTAACATTTGTTACAAATTCAAAAACAGATAAAGAAGCTTTTGAGTTATTAAAAGCCTTTGGTTTTCCGTTTAAGAAAAAAGAAATTAATAACGCTTAATTAGGAATTTTTTATGTCAAGAAAATGTTTAATAGCAAGAGAAGAAAAAAGAAGAAAACTTGTTGATAAATACGCAGATATCAGAAAAGAATTAAAAGAGAATGGTGATTGGGATGCTTTACAAAAACTACCTCGTAATTCTTTACCGGTAAGGTTGCGTAACAGGTGTATGATGACAGGAAGACCTAGAGGGTATTTTAGAAAGTTCGGTATTTCAAGACTTGTATTTAGAGAAATGGCTCTAAAAGGTGAAATACCTGGAATTAAAAAAGCTAGTTGGTAAAAGATAGGAGATTATTAAATGCCAGTTACAGATCCGATTGCAGATTTTTTGACAAGAATTAGAAATGCGATCCATGCTAAAAAGAAATTTGTAGATATTCCATCTTCTCATATGAAGTTGAAAATGGCCGAAATTCTAAAAGATAATAGTTTTGTAAAAGATTTTAACGTTATTGAAGATTCAAAACAAAATGTAATTAGAATTCATTTGAAGTATGTTAACGGCGAACCTTCAATTTCCGGATTGAAAAAAATTAGTACACCGGGATTAAGATCTTATGCAGATAAAAATAATATTCCAAGAGTATTAAATGGATTAGGGTTAGCAATCCTGTCTACTTCAAAAGGATTATTAACAGATAAACAAGCAAAACAAGAATCAGTTGGTGGCGAAATAATTTGTCACATTTGGTAATTTAGTTACGGAGTTGAGACGTGTCAAGAGTTGGTAAAAAACCAATAAGTATAAAGGATGTAGAATTTACCCAAGCTGGAAACACTATTAAGGTTAAAGGTAAATTCGGAGAGTTAGAAAAGTCATTTCATTCAAATATTAGTATTAATGTTGAAGGTGATGAAGTTCTTGTAACAAGGCCTAACGATTTAAAAGAAAATAGAGCTTTACATGGTTTAACCAGAGCTTTATTAAATAATATGGTACAAGGTGTTGCAGAAGGTTATTCGAAAACCCTCGATATTGTTGGAGTTGGCTATAAAGCAGAACTAAAAGGTAAAAATTTATTATTAACAATCGGGTATTCACATCCAATTTATTTTATACCTCCCGATGAAATTACTTTAGAGGTTGCTTCACCTACACAAATTAAAATAAGTGGGTGTGATAAAGAATTAGTTGGACAAGTTGCAGCTAAAATTAGATCTTTTAGAAAACCTGAACCCTACAAAGGAAAAGGAATTAAATATTCAAACGAAGTTATTGTACGTAAGGCAGGAAAAACAGCCGGTAAATAGGAGTTTTATTTTAGATGAAAAATAGCAGATTAAAAAAGAAAATAAGAGTTAGGAAGAAAATTTCAGGAACGGCTGAAAGACCAAGAGTAGCAGTATTCAGAAGTCTTAAACAAGTATATGCTCAAATTATTGATGATGCAAGTGGAAAAACTTTAGTTGCGGCTTCTTCACTTTCTAAAGATATCGCTAATGATATTAAAGGGGCTAAAAGTAAAATAGAAAAAAGTAAAATAGTTGGAAAACACTTAGCAGAAAAAGCAATTAAAGCTGGAATTGAAACCGTAGTTTTTGATAGAAGCGGTTACAGATATCATGGTAGAATTCAAGCAATTGCTGAAGGAGCAAGAGAAGGCGGATTAAAGTTTTAATTAAGTTGTTTATCAATGCCGGATCGTCTAATGGTAGGACAACGGCCTTTGACGCCGTCTGTAGAGGTTCGAATCCTCTTCCGGCAACAAATTTTTGAATTTAAGGAGTAAAAATTGAGGCATAAAAAAGTTAGTGGATTAGATGGACTAAAAGAAAAAGTTGTTCATATTAATCGTGTTGCTAAAGTTGTTAAAGGTGGTAGAAGATTCAGCTTTAATGCAATTGTTGTTGTTGGCGATGGCGATGGACATGTTGGTGTAGGTCTGGGTAAAGCAAACGAAGTAACCGATGCTATTTCTAAAGGTATTGATTACGCAAAGAAAAATGTCTATAGAATTTCACTACATAAAGGTACAATTCCTCATACAATTATTGGAAAGTATGGTGCAGGAAGAGTGCTTCTAAAACCAGCTTCTCCCGGTACTGGGTTAATTGCCGGTGGTGGTGTAAGAGCTGTTTTGGAAATGGCTGGAGTGCAAGATATATTAACTAAATCTCTTGGTTCCAGTAATCCTCATAATCAAGTTAAAGCAACATTACAAGGCTTATTGAATTTAATTGATGCAAGAATAATGGCTAATAAAAGAGGTATTGAAATTAGTCGGTTATTTAGTGTATAAAAGAGGAAATGATGGCAAAGAAATTAAAAGTTACACAAACTAAAAGTGTTATTGATAGACCAAAAGACCAAAAGTTAACAATTAAGGCTCTTGGTTTAGGTAGACCTAATTATTCTAAAATACATAATGATACACCTCAAATTAGAGGGATGGTAAATAAAGTTTCCCATTTAGTAATAATGGAATAATTTCAAGACTAGGATTTAATATGGATATTCTAAGTAATCTAAAATACGCTGAAGGTTCAGTAAAGAAAAGAAAAAGAATAGGGCGTGGCGAAGGTACTGGCCGTGGAGGAACTGCCACAAAAGGTATGAACGGTCAAAGATCTCGTTCAGGTTATAAAAGCAGGGCTTGGTTCGAAGGCGGACAGATGCCACTTCAAAGAAGAGTTCCTAAAAGAGGGTTTACTAATATTTTTAAAATAACCTATCAGCCTGTTAATGTAGATAAATTGCAAAAGTTAGTAGATTCTAAAAAAATTAAAGATACTGTTAATGCAGAAGTTTTATTTAATAATGGAATTATTAAAAAACTTAATTCTCCATTTAAAATTTTGGGTCAAGGCGAACTTAAAGCAAAATTAAATGTTGAAGCTACTTATTTTAGTAAATCAGCAAAGGAAAAAATTGAAGCTGTTGGTGGACAACTAATTGAGATTAAAGATTAATGGGAAAATTTCAAGATACTTTCAGAAATATTTTTAAGATTCATGAATTAAGGCAAAGGATTTTATATACACTTGCTTTACTTGTTATTGTAAGAATAGGATCTCATATAACTTTACCCGGTATAGATTCTTACTTATTAGCTGAAGCAATGGCAAATAAAACTTCAGATAATCTATTAGGATTATATGATATGTTTGCCGGTGGAGCATTTTCAAATGCGGCAATTTTCGCCTTGGGAATTATGCCCTATATTTCTGCATCTATTATTATTCAATTGGGTGGTGCTGTTATTCCTTATTTTCAGAAGCTACAGAAAGAAGGAGAAGAAGGAAGAAAGAAAATAACTCAATTAACAAGGTATGGAACAGTTTTAATTTCACTTTTCCAAGCACTGGGAGTTGTTACCGGTGTTATTATGAACACCTCTTTTAATGGTGTTGCAGTTGTACCGCAAGAAGTTCAAGGATTTAGCTTTATATTTTCATCTGTTGTTTTACTGGTTGCCGGTACAATCTTTATGATGTGGATTGGTGAGCAGATTACTGACAAGGGGATTGGTAATGGTATTTCGTTGATAATATTTATAAATATCATTAATAGATTACCTTTTGCAATACTTGATGAAATAAGACTGATAAATGCCGGAACAAGAAACATTGTTATTGAAATTGCAATTTTAGTTTTTATGGCTTTTATTATTGCTGGAATTGTTTTGGTTACACAAGGTACAAGAAGAATTCCAGTTCAATATGCCAAAAGAGTTGTTGGAAGAAAGGTTTATGGTGGAGTAACTCAATATATTCCACTTAGGGTAAATACTGCCGGGGTTATGCCAATTATTTTTGCACAAGCAATAATGTTTCTACCCAGTACGGTTTTATCATTTTGTCCTGATAATGAATTTATGCAGAGTTTGGCGGGGTATTTTAGTTATACCTCCTTTACGTATTCATTTATATATGCATTAATTATTGTGTTCTTTACATATTTTTATACTGCTATTGCTTTTAACCCGCAAGAAGTTGCTGAAACTATGAAGAAACAGGGCGGATTTGTTCCCGGAATAAGACCCGGTAAACAAACCTCGGAGTTTATTGATAATATTTTAACAAAAATCACTCTACCCGGTTCAATATTTTTAGCTATTGTAGCAATATTGCCTGCTTTCGTCTCCAGATTGGGAGTTTCAGGAAGTTTTGCTTCATTCTTTGGGGGTACAAGTCTTTTAATTATGGTTGGTGTTGCTCTTGATACTATTCAACAAATTGAATCTCATTTACTTATGCGTCATTACGATGGATTTATGAAATCCGGTAAAGTAAAGGGTCGTAAATAAAGAGAAATTTGTGATTATTATAAAGAGTAAAAAAGAGATTGATTTTATTCGTGAAAGTGCCAAAATAGTTGCTGAGACTTTACAACTTGTTAAAAGATATGCTGAAGTAGGAAAAACAACATTAGAGTTAGATAAAATTGCAGAAGATTACATTCTAAGTAATGATGCAATTCCGGCATTTAAAGGGTACTCGCAAGCAGGCTCAATAAGTTTTCCGGGTACAATTTGTTCATCGGTCAATGAAGAAGTTGTTCACGGGATACCAAGCAATAGAGTTTTAAAAGATGGGGATGTTCTTTCCATTGATGTTGGTGTTGAAAAAAACGGTTATTTTGGTGATGCTGCTTTAACTGTTGCAATCGGTACTATCAGCGATGAAAAAGCAAAGTTGATGGAAGCAACTGAAAAATCTTTATATATTGGAATTGAACAAGCGAAAAAAAACAATCGTATTGGTGATATTTCTGCTGCAATTGAAGATTATATTATTAGCAAAGGTTTTTCTATTGTAAAGGACTTATGCGGGCATGGAGTTGGAAAATATCTTCATGAAGATCCACAAATTCCAAATTTTGGAAGAAAGAATAGTGGAGCAAAAATTAAAAACGGTATGACAATTGCAATTGAGCCAATGATAAATATTGGAACCGATGAGGTAGAAATTGCATCTGATGGTTGGACAGTTATTACAAAAGATAAAAAAGCATCAGCTCATTTTGAGCATACAGTTGCAATAATAAATGATTATCCAGAAATATTATCGGTTAGTTAGTATATGGCAAAACAAGAATCAATAAAAGTTGATGGAACAATAACAGAAACTTTACCGAATGCACATTTTAAGGTTAAGCTAGAAAATGGGCACGAAATTCTTGCACATATTTCCGGTAAAATGAGAATGCATTTTATTAAAATTTTAGTTGGTGATAAAGTTGCAGTAGAATTATCACCTTATGACCTGAATAAAGGTAGAATTACATATAGGTATAAATAACGGAGCTATTATGAAAGTTCGAGCGTCTGTAAAAAAAATGTGTGACCATTGTAAAATTATAAAAAGACATGGTTCTGTAAGAGTAATTTGTAAAAATCCAAAACATAAACAACGTCAAGGTTAAATCTAATTTAGGAGAATAATAATTTGGCTCGTATCGCAGGAGTTGATTTACCAAAACAAAAACAAGCTTATATTGGACTTACTTACATTTATGGTATTGGTCAGCATACAGCTTTAAATATTTTAGAAAAAGCTAATATTGATGCACATAAAAAGGTTTTAGATCTTACTGAAGAAGAAGTTGCTAAAATTAGGGCAATTATGACTGCCGATTATAAAGTTGAAGGTGCATTAAGAAGTGAAGTTCAGCAAAATATTAAGAGACTTATGGATATAGGTACATATAGAGGTTTGCGTCATAGAAGAGGCCTTCCTGTAAGAGGACAAAGAACAAAAACTAACTCTCGTACACGCAAAGGAAGAAAAAGAACTGTTGCTGGCAAAAAGAAAGCACCAGGTCAAAAATAAAAGTAAATAATTTAGTTATAGGAGTTTTACTTGGCAAAAGTTACAAGAAAGTCTAAAAAGAAAGTACATGTTGATGCAGTTGGTATAGCACACATTAAAGCATCTTTTAATAATGTTTTAGTTACTATAACAGATGTTTATGGTAATACAATCTCATGGTCTTCGGCTGGTAAAAATGGATTCAAAGGATCTAGAAAAAATACACCTTATGCAGCTCAAGTAACATCCGAAGCTGCTGCTAAAGAAGCACATGATCTTGGACTCAAAAGAGTTGATGTTTTAATTAAAGGTCCGGGTTCCGGTAGAGATGCTGCTATTCGTGCATTAAATACAGCCGGTTTGCATATAATGTCTATTAAAGATATTACCCCAATACCGCATAATGGTTGTAGACCTCCAAAACGTAGAAGAGTATAATTATAAGGATATTTTAGATGGCAAGATACACTGGTCCAAAAGCAAAATTAGTTAGAAAGTTTGGCGAAAATATTTTTGGAAATCCAAAGTTTGATAAGATCTTAAGTAATAAACCTTATGGTCCCGGAGAACATGGTGCCGGAAGAAAACGTGTTTCTGATTATGGTTTGCAGTTAAAAGAAAAACAAAAATTAAAAGTGATGTACGGTCTTTTTGAAAAACAATTTAGAAACGTATTTAAAAAAGCTGATAGGATGCGTGGTATTACAGGCGATAACCTAATACAATTGTTAGAAAGAAGACTTGATAATACTGTTTTTAGACTTGGTTTTGCTGCTTCTCGTGCACAAGCTAGACAGTTAGTTTTACACAGACATCTAACAGTTAACGGAAAATCAGTTAATATTCCTTCCTATATACTTAAACCGGGAGATGTTATTGCTGTTAGACAAAAAAGCAAAAAAATGGATGTTTTCCATAATGCTTTACGAATTAGAAAATCCAATCCTTATGAATGGATTGAAGTAGAAAAAGCAAATTTATCAGGAACGTTTGTTAAAATTCCGGAAAGAAGTGAAATTCCTGTTAATGTTAATGAACAATTAATAGTTGAGTTGTACTCTAAATAATATTTAAAAATTGAATTCAAATTAGAGGAATCTAAATGAGTTATCCCTTTATAAAAATGCCAGATGGTGTTATATTAGATGAAGCTTCATCCACTGAAACGTATGGTAAATTTACAATACAACCGTTGGAAAGAGGATTTGCTGTTACACTTGGATCATCTTTCAGAAGAATATTATTATCTTCTTTAACTGGTGCCGCGATAAATGCAATAAAAATTGATGGTGTTCTTCACGAATTTACCTCAATACCGGGTGTTGTAGAAGATGTATCTGAAATTATTCTAAACCTTAAAAAAGTTAGAATGAAAGTTACTAACAAACAAACAAATAAACTTGAACTAACTCTTTCTGAAAAAGGTGAATTTAAAGCAGGAGAATTACAAAAAAATTGTGCTGATATTGAAATACTAAATCCTGATTTACATATTGCAACTTTAAATGAAGGTGCAAAACTTACTATGGAAGTAAGATTTGGGTTTGGAAAAGGTTATGTTCCTGCAGTTAAACAAAATATTTCTGATCAGACAATTGGAATAATTCCTATTGATTCCATATTTACACCAATCGAAAATGTTAGATATGATATAGAAAATGTTAGAATTGGTGAAAGTAACGAATATGAGAAATTGACGTTAGAAGTAATGACCGATGGTTCCATAACTCCCGAAGAAGCGATGTCTGGAGCAGGTGTTATTTTACGAGATCATATAAACATGTTTATTAATTTTGATGTTGAACAAGAAGAAGATGGAGTTGATAATGAAAAAGATTTAGAATTTGAAAGAATTAAGAAAATTTTAACTACGAATGTTGATGATCTTGAACTAAGTGTACGTTCACATAATTGTTTAAAAGCTGCCAATATTAAAACAATGGGTGATTTAGTTCGTAAAGATGAAAGTGAAATGCTTAAATTTAGAAACTTTGGCAGAAAGTCTCTTGCTGAATTAATGGAGATTGTTGATACTTACAATCTTGAATTTGGGATGGACGTTGACAAATACATAAATGACAAATCTGACAATAATTAAATTCTGTAAAAGGTTGAAATAATGAGACATAGAATTAAAGGTAGAAAATTAGGCAGATCAACATCGCATAGAAAGGCTACGTTAAGAGCATTAGCTACTGCTCTAATTAAGCATAAAAAAATTACGACCACTGTTGCTAAAGCTAAACAAACCAGATTGTTTATTGAACCGTTAATTACGAAAGCTAAAAATGATAGCGTTCA
>JAJRZB010000192.1 GCA_024275455.1 Bacteroidota bacterium
CTCTTAATTACAAAACTCCGGCTGAGGTTTATTTTAATACTTGTTCTTAATAATTATCTTAGTATTGTTCTTTAATTTTAACAATATTATTTTACACATTAATTTCTATGAAAGATTGTTCAGGGGATGGGGGGAAGCATACCCTTTGAGTCCCATAAATCTGTTTTATATGGCACTTGTTCCCAAACAATGTTTGTTGAGGTGTTTTCACTAATAATTTCACATATCGTATCGTCTTTACAGTTGTAAATGGTCAATACAATAAAAATAAGGAATATCATTTTTTTCATTTTAAAAAGATAGATATTAAAAGATTTTGAAACAATATTTAACTATTTTTAAATAAAAAATTTAATTATGAATATTCTATTATTTGTAATAACCTCATTTATGCTAATAGCTTGCTCCTCAGAAATTGAATTGGAACAAAATTATAATAAAAATAAGATTTATAGAAAGAATAGCTCTTATAATTTATTATTTGATGATAACAGAATTTCTGATTGGGAAAACGCAGGATGTAATTCAATAGTTTTAAACGAAGAAAATATTGATACAGTAATTTATGATAAAGATGATAATATGAATTTTAATTCTATTCAAAAATTATTATTACAAGCTATAAAACTAAAAACGGGTCAATCTAAATTTGTTGTAAAAATAAAATTAAAGCAAACAGAATATAACTTAACACAACCCTTATTTTTTGATTCAAAACATTCAAATATTATTATTGAGGGGGAAAATACAATTCTAAGTTTCTCATATAATTCTGAAAAACCAAATACAAAATACAAAAAACTTGGTAGTTGTATTAAAGTAAGTAGCGTAGACAATTTCGGAATAAAAAAAATAACAATTAACTCTAAACCTTTAGTAAAAACCTTGCCACTGTTTGAAAAACTTATGACTAATAATGTTTTTTTCAAAAACTCTAGTAATTGTTTTATTGATAGTATAAAATCACACTTCGCAATTAAAAGGCATATAGCAAGCATTAACTCAAGAAACATCTCAATAACTAATTCAATCTTTGAGAATGCATATAGTTATGGGACTATTAAAGGAGCAGGGTATGGAGTTTCTTTGAGTTTCAATACACAGTATTGTCTGATTGAAAATAATTATTTTAACCATTTAAGACACGCAATGATGCTTGAATTCAGTGCCCACCATAATGTTTTCGCATATAATTATTCCAAAGAGCAATATTCCACTAATAGAATTGTAATAAGAAATTATTTGGGAGATATTGAAGTTCATGGAGGAAAGAATACATCTTATAATTTATTCGAAGGAAACATTGTAACTAGAATTCAGATTGATATGTATCATGGAACAAACGGAAGTTATAATACCTTTCTAAGAAATAAATGTTTTGATAAAATAATTATTGAGACTGAAAGATGGGATAATCCAAACAAATCAATTGATGACGATAATTATGGTATTGGAAATAATTTTCATAATTTAATTGGTAATGATGCAAAAGTGGAATTTATTAAGTTTGAAAAAGGTATAATCAAAAGTAAAAAAGTAAAGAGCAAACAACCAAAAGATGTTTTATTAATTACTGGAACTGAAAATGATTTATTATTACCAATTATTTCACTCTATAGAAAGTCAAAACCTAACTTTATTACAAAGGAATATTCTTGGCCACCAATTGGTCAACCTGTTTCATTAAGTAAAAAAGTAAAACAAAAACTACCGGCTAAAAAACTTTATAAAAATTAATATTAATAAATTGCCGTTTTATTCCATTTATTTGCACATTTTTTCTGTTATAACTTTTAGACTCAAATCTATAACTATTCTCTACAGTTTTTTAATTTACGTTACAACTATTTAGGACAAAACATCCAAGTTGTTCTATTATATGTTAGAAAAAAAAGAAAATAATAATTTTATTAAATTAGTAATTGCCATTTCTTTTGGGATTTTTGACTTCAATCACCACTTGCCATGCCATTATTCTAAAAAAACGAAATGTAAACAATTTTTCATCTATAAAATTACTCACTTTAATAAGTTTATTAAAAATAGGTGATTTGTAAAATGGAACCGCGAGAAAAGTTGTCAAATAAAAATAATTAAATGAAACATCATGAAAATATTTATTTAAAATATTCAGTTCGGATGTTCTTAGAGGTCTTTCATCAATCGTCCTATATTTAGGAGTAAGTTTTCTATACAAGTTAATAAACGGATTATAACCCAATGGTTCCAGAAATATTGCCGAACCATTATTTTTTAATACTCGAGAAATATTTCTTATTGCTTTTTCAAAATCTAAATGATGTAAAATTGCCCCTCCAATAACTTTATCAAAATACTCATTTTGAAAAGTTAATTCAGCCGCATCCATTACTTTAAAGGTACAGTTACTAAAACCAAGCGATGCAGTATTTTTCTTAGCCTCTTCAATTGCAACATCCGAAATATCTATACCAGTTACAGTAATGCCCTTTTTTAATAATTCAATAGAAAAATACCCTTTAGAACATCCTAATTCTAATATTTTTTTATTTTCCGAATTATAAAAGATTTTTTCCTTGAACAAGTTTTTACTATCATAAGTTATTTTGTAATATTTACGAGTAGGTTCTCTAACTTC
>JAJRZB010000193.1 GCA_024275455.1 Bacteroidota bacterium
GCTGATGCAATTGAAATCCTGTATTTTTTATCGTCCATAAGTTTTTTCATAGATATTTCCAACTCATCTAACTTTTCGATAAATATTGCTTCCACACCGTCTTTTAACCATCCATAAATCCCTGTATTGCGTTTCCCAATAATCGCACAACTATTAGCTGCGGCCTCTAAATAAGCTAACCCGAAAGTTTCATCGTCACTGGGGAGAACAAAAATATCAGAAGATTTTAACGCTTCTATAGTTTCATTATTAGAAATCCTACCATGAAAAAAAATATTATTTTGATTTTTAGATATTTTTTTTAGTTCAGTATCTTTGTATCCTTCTCCAATAATATGTAATTCCCAATCAGAATAATCAATATTTACAAAAGCTTTAATCAACCAATCAATATTTTTTCTTCTAATTAGTTGACTAACTGTTATGATTCTTTTAGTGTTTTTTTCTGCAAATTTATTAATAACATACGTCTTAATACCATGGGGTATTTGTACAGGAACAATGTTTAAACTTTGAACATATTTCATAGTACCATAATTATGTACTATAACTTTATCTGCTTTTCTTAATGTTAAAATATAAATCTTATATAAAGTTGATTTATTACTTAATTTAGATATTTTGTCCAAATCTCCATTTCTCATTGTAAGAATCAAAGGGATTTTATATTTCTCTTTTAATTTTAGACCGATAAATCCATCTGGCATTGTAGTATGAGCATGAATTAGGTCATAGTTTTTACCCTCTGCAATTTCTTTTCGATTTAAATATTGTAAAGAATTTATTATCAGATAAGAAAAACTGACAAAAGGTAATCTAAGATAAGAGATTGATGTTATTTTCTGTCCTAAACTAAAAAAAGTTTTAGGTAACAATGAGATAGCTTTTTTTCTACCTTTTAGAAATGGCAATGGGAATATAACTTCTTTAGGGAACCAAATATCAAAAGTAAATTTAGTTTGATTAATGATATCCTTACAAATTCTAAGAATAATATCATTCTCCTTTATTCCGGGAACAGGGATATTTCTTGCGATATGAAGAATTCTAATGTGCTTTGACATTACATAAAATACTTTATTGTATGAAGTTAAACATATTTTTCATTTTTTTTCAATGATATAACTTTAAGTTTTTTGTAAAAATTTAATATATGCTTCAGCAATTGATTTTCTATCATGATATTTTTCAACATAATTTCTTCCATTTTGAGAGTATTCTTTTAGTAAAATTTCATCGTTGAGCATACAAATAATTGTTTCACTAGATTTCTTAGTATTAAAAAAATCAACATGTAAACCTGCATTTGCATCTTCAATAATTTTTTTTGTTTCACCCCCTACATTATGTAATATAGCTTTTTCGACAGCCATTATCTCAAATATTTTTGAAGGAATTACAGTCTTAAATAACGAAATATTTTGAAGAGGAACCAACATAATATCTGAAATAGAATAGTATCTTAACAACTTTTTCTTATCAACTATTGGCAATACTGTTATATTTTGCAAATTATAATTGTCTATTAATTCAATGATGTAATCTTTTTTCTCACCATCACCTATTAGAAGGAAATGAATATAATTATTTGCTTTTAAATAGTTTGCAATTTTAACTATTTGATCAATAGGTTGAGAAAGTCCAAAATTTCCGAAATAGGATACTATTTTTTTATTATTAAGATGATATAATTTTAATAGATTTTCATCTTTTTTGATTTTTTTGAAGAATTCAATATCGACTCCATTTTTTACTACCTTAATTTTATTTCTTTCTACTCCTTTTTGTGTTATTAAATCGCAATATGAATCTGTAACACTTATAATATAGAGTGAATGATTATAAATTTTTTTTTCAATAGATACAAGTGATCTTATTAGTAACCTATTCTTAATTTTGCCCAATTGAATTAAAGAATCTGGCCACAAATCTCTTACTTCAAATATTAAAGGAATTTTTTTTATTAAACTCATTATCCATCCACTAATTCCTATTGAGAAGGGAGGACTAGTTGCAATTATATAATCCTTATCTTTTAA
>JAJRZB010000194.1 GCA_024275455.1 Bacteroidota bacterium
ATTGCAATTTAACATTGAAAGTAAATTTAAATTAACAAACAGTAGTTTCGATTAAAGTTAACTACTGTTTGATAAACTTAGGCATTTGTAACTAACTTGGCGGAAGCATATTTGGGCGGCGGGTTATTTGCAACGTCGTTATACTTACTTTTAAATATTTAGTAGGGAAATGATATGAGACAATCTAAATTAAGACGTACATTACGTATTGCTTTTAGAAAATTAAAAAGTGATAAAAAGATAATAATAATTTTTGTTTTATTAACAATTACGCTTGGAATATTCTCATGCGATGATAATCCAATTGATAATGATAAACCACCTTGCCCATCTATTCGGGTTGTATCAGCATCAGCATATGACAGTCCAGCTTGGCATCCAAACGGAAAAATTATTAGTTTTAATCATACACCGCTCGATTCCATCACGTATCCGTATGGTGAACATTGTATAGGCACACAACATTTCAATTATGATTCTACTGGTTTTTGGTTAATTAACATTAGTGGCACTAATATGCAAAGAATATTGCCATTCAAATTACAAACTCCCGCTTGGTCGCCTGATGGAAAGTATATTGCATTTGTTTACGATGCACAAATTTATAAAATGCCATTTATTATAGAAAAATTGGAGTTTGATACTACACAAATTACACAACTGACTTTTGAAGGTAGAAATTATTTCCCCGATTGGAGTCCAGACGGTGAATTAATTGCTTTTGACTCAGATAATAATAATTCAAATGGAGGGTATAGAATATGGCACATGAAAAAAGATGGAACAAATAAAACACTTATAATAGATGGAAGAATGCCGTGTTGGTTTGAAGATCAATATTGGATATTTTACATAGGATTGCATAGTGAAATATATAAATTTAATGTTGGTAACACTGCTGATACTATAAGATTAACACATTTAAATGAAAATGATATATATTCTACTGACAATAGATACCCCAAATATTGTTCTAACAATAAATTAGCTTATTTTTCAAATGATAATTCCGGAAATCCAAGTCAAATTTGGATAATAGATTTATTACAAAATGATACTAAAAAACTAACAGAAAGCGGAATTATAGGAACATTTGATTGCTCTCCTGACGGTACTAAAATTGTTTTTACAAAAGATGATTTCCGAAATTGGAATTATAATAGTGGTGTATTATGGATAATTGACGTTAACACTAAAGACGAATATCAACTTACGTTTAATTAAAATAGGAGGTGTAATATGAAATGAAAATTAATTAATCCGTCATTGTGCTGGCACACAATGACGGTAGAGAACAATAAATAAGGTTTCTTGCGAATGCTATCTGTAAAAATAGCATAAATCCCTTTTATTGTTACCTTAACGTAACAAAAAACACATTATTAAACAAATTAAGGGAGTAAGAAATGAAAACAAGTATTTTTAAGAAAAACACTAAACTCTTTTTCCTTTTATTATTTTTACTTTTTTCTTTATCATCATATTTAGTTGGCCAGGAGAAAAAATTTGATTCAGAGATTTTGGTTTATTTTTTGCCCGATTCACTTGAACTAGGAGAAGGTATAACTGAATTAAATGATATGTCAAAACTAAAAATTAAATCAAAATCACTTGATAAAGCTATCAAGAGTATAGAATTAAAAAGTATACAAAAAGCATTTCCGGATTTTAAAGATACTGATATGATTAAAACTACTAAGAATGGTAAACAAATAAAACTTCCTAATATGTCAAGAATATTCAAATTATTATTAAAAGACAAAAAA
>JAJRZB010000195.1 GCA_024275455.1 Bacteroidota bacterium
ATTCTTACTGTTTTTGGTTCTATTATTTTTTGTGCAAAGAGATTTGTAGTTATAAACAAAAAGATTATTAGTTTATTTTTCATTTTTAATTTCCTTATTGGTTGTATTATGGGAAACAATAAAATACAATATATTTATTCTTATACTAATCGTTCTGTAGAATAATAACTTTAGAATCTAAGAAGTTATCTTTTAAACTACCTGTTGAACCAAGTACGTACAACTTCCCATCAAAATCAACCTTTACATTTGCTGGATATTTTATAGAAATACTTTTGTCTTCTATTCTTTTTATATTAAAAATGGACTCCATTTTTGTGTTTAATTTGGGATTGTACTTTAGAACTTTGTAACCATTAAAAAAATAAATATTATTTTGTTGATCTATACCGACTATGCTCCACCAGTCTTTGTTGGTTTTTCGTCCTGGTTGAGAATATGGAATAACTATATCATCTATTTTTTTTAAATCTCTTGTCATTAAAATATTTTCAGTAGCTCTAAATATTTCAATATAGTATTTTTCTTTATTTGGTTTTCTTTTATAAACAAATCCATTCAAGTCCTCATAGGCATAATCTGTTCGACCAAGAAATTGACCATTAGTATTATATACAAAAACCTCTCCATCTTCAGCATAACGTGGGTCGGGTGCAGAACTAGTAGTTCTAATAAATATTTTATCATTACTGACCAATAATGCAGTATTTCTATCAAAAGGTAAAGGGTTTTCCAGGTTAAAATTATTAATAATTTTGCCATTAAAATATTTTACTAACTTAATATAAAACTCACCATTTAGTAGTAAAACATATAAATTATCCTTAACATCTATTGAAATTTTTATCATGTCAAACTGAGTATTATCTAAATCAATATCTAAATTTATTTCACTATCATATTCTCCATTTTTTTTAAAACTTATTATTTTTTTTGAAATGGCATCTGATATATAAATCTTTCCAGCCAAACCTATTGCAACATCTTTAAAAAATAGTTCTTTCTGAGTAGTTATTTTATCTTTATTTATTAGTGTGTTTACAGCATTAAAGCTATACTTTAAAATAATTACACTATTTTTATTTTGTGCAATAAGACTAATATTTGTCACAAGCAAATAAAAAATAACGTTTAACAATATATTTTTAATAATATCCCTATTGATTTATTAAAGATTAAATTTCCCTATTAGTATAAATTTTATATTCAAACACCCAGTCGGGATTCCAATATTGGAATATTCCTCCATCTCCTACACCTTGGAAAGCACCTAACTTTGTCTTTTTTACACCATATTCAAATTGTTCCACTATGCCATATGAACTAATCACTTCCCAATTCTCAGGATCATTACTATTAACTTTTGTTATAATTGCCATATGATCCCATTTTGCGTCACCAGCTATATTATAAACTACGAAATCTCCAGGCTTAACATTATCAGTATTTATTTCAGTAATTTCTGTGCATTGATATAATAAATAGTAAATGCTATTTACAGGTTCATTTTCAATAGTAATTCCTGCATCTTTCATTGCTCTAGCAACAAAACCATAACAAACAAAACCTGCTTGATACTTTTTTTCTGGATATTCCCTATAAACATTATTGATATCATACCAAAACCTTCCTGGAAAACCAGCATCATCTATTTGCTTATATTCCTCATAACTTGTTTGGTTAGGAATACTGGCATTTGTTAACCTTCTAATATATGAATCCTTGCTATCTATAGAATAACTACTGCCCACTAGTGATGATGGTGTCCAAGCAACTGTACCTTTCGTACTTTTTATTAAATTATTAGGATTGAAAACATTTAGTGGTATAAAATAATCTGGACACTCATATGCAAGGTTTTTTGCACTTGCAACTATTTTTTGATTAGGAGTAGGATCATTCGCACCATCTTTTACATTAGCACTACCACAACTAATTACAAACAAACTTAATAAAACAAACAATAAATGTATTTTCAATATAAATATAAATCTCATATTTTCCTCTAAGTTATAGTTATTAACAAGTTTACTGATTGTAATGTTCCCTCTCACACAAACCCAACAAAATAGTCTTTCGGGTTCATAGGAATACCTTTACAAATATATAAGTATAAAAAAATAATGTTGCAACAGAAAAAGGAAAGGCTAAAGCGATTGACGAATGGAGATTGAATGAATGAAAAACTGAACTTCTGGCTTCGAAAAGAACACTTCGCCGAGACAAGTATGTGAGTCCGTCTTCGTTTGAAAAACAACTTCGCCGAGACGGGCAAGAGAGCAAGAGAGCAAGAGAGCAAGAGAGCAAGAGAGCAAGAGAAACATAATTGTTTTCTCCTATTATTACAAATGTGTTAGAATTAAATTCTTGAACTTCTAAACATCAATATAAAAACTTTTAACAAATAATCAAGATAAAAATATCGGGTTATAAGATGAACTGTCTTTTTATTTATTTTGCATGGTGGCATCGTACACACGATGACACTACTCAATTATGTGCATGTTGTTATGCTACCGTGTGGCCGGTAGCAGCAATGCA
>JAJRZB010000196.1 GCA_024275455.1 Bacteroidota bacterium
CGTGAGAATCTCTTAATAATAATAGTTATAGATATCTCATCCGTCAATTGACGGAGTAAAGTACATCTTATATAACAAATATAATTTAGGACTTAAAGTTAAAGGAAATAAAAAATGAATAAAAACAATATAGTATTTGGTACTGGTCCGCTTGGCTATTGGGTAACGAAATATTTATCAGACCAAGGAAATAAAGCTACGCTTGTTAGCAAAAGTGGTAAAATTCATCACAAACTACCTGAAGGCGTAAAAATTAAATCGGCTGACTCTAAAAATGCTGAAGAAGTTTATGAAGTTTGTAAAGATGCCGATGCTGTTTATTATTGTGCTATGCCACCTTACACAGATTGGCCTAACAATTTCCCGGATATGATTAGCGGTTTAATTGAGGGGGTTTCTAAAACAAATGCAAAAATAATTTTTGGTGATAATCTTTATATGTACGGATCAACAAACGGAAAACCGATAAAAGAAAATTTACCTTATGCTGCTGCCGGACATAAAGGGAAAACAAGAGCAGTTATTGCGAATATGCTGCTGGATGCACACAAAGAAGGAAAAGTAAAAACAACAATGGGAAGAGCTTCAGATTTTTACGGCCCAAAAGTTATAAATGCCGGTTTTGGAGAAATGTTTTTAAAACCCGCACTTGAAGGAAAAACAGTTAACATGCTTGGAAATATAACACTTCCGCACACTTTTACTTATATCAAAGATTTTGCAAAAGCCTTGATAACATTGGGGGAGAGCGAAGTTGCTTTCGGAAGAGCATGGCATGTACCGAGTGCAGAAACAATATCACAAAAAAAAATGGTCGAAATAATTGAAAAAGAAATTGGTAAAAAGATAAAAGTAAGACCTGCAGGAAAAGGTATGATATCATTACTTGGCTTATTCAATCCAATGATTAGAGAAGTGAAAGAAATGATGTACACTATGACCGAACCATATATTGTAGATCATAATGATTTTGAAAAAACATTCGGAGTGAATGTTACACCTCACGAAGAAGCAATTAAAGAAACGGTTGCTTGGTTTAAAATGCAAGAAATGTAATGCAAGATTAAGAGGATTGAAAGAGCCATATAAAATATATACTTGTATAGAGTTAACTGAATAATCTAATTTTAATTAAATGTACATCCTATAATCCAAGTATTATTAAAGAATGGGGAAAAGTGGAAAGCATAAAAATACTATCACAGGTTGAACATAAAGTATTTAATTACAATGGAAACGGAATTCATTATTATTTATCGGGTGATAAAGCTAATGAAGTAATTGTTTTTTTACATTCTGCTTTTTGAGATCATCGTATTTTTGATCAGCAAGTTGATTATTTCTCTAAGAGGTATCGAGTAATTACCATTGATCTTATTGGACACGGACTATCAAAAGTTAAAAATACAAACGATAAAATTGATAAATCTACAGATCATATAAAAATGATTTTGGAGAAAGAAGGTTATAATAATGTTCACTTGGTGGGGGTTTCATTAGGTTCGCTAATTGCACAATACTTTGCGCTTCAATTTCCTGATAGTGTAAAATCATTAACAGTTTTAGGTGGATATGATATAAATAAAATTGATAAAGAAATTATTGAATTTCAAAACAAAGGGAAATTTAAATGGATATTTCAGGCACTATTTGCAATGGATTCTTTTCGTAACGACATAACATTAACAACTGTAAAAAGTCCCGAATCACAAGCAAGATTTTTTGAAATGACAAAATTATTTACACGAAAATCATTTTTAGTTATGTCTGGAGTTGATAAAATTATAAAAAATAGAAAAGATATCCAGAGAAAATATCCCGTAATGATTTTAGCAGGTGATAAGGATCTTGATCTTTCAATTGAGTCTGCAAAGTTGTTTCATCAAAGTGTTCCGGAAAGTAAATTCTTTTTAATCGATAATGCCGGACACTGTGCAAATATGGATAATGATAAAGAGTTCAATGGAATATTATTAAATTTTTTGGAAGAAATATAATATGCAAAAAAGTTTAGAAAGCAAAAAAATGTCGTTGACAGAAGTATTCTATACGATACAATAATCTGTTAACATTAAATAAATTATCATACACAATGAAAATTTTGAATTCATAATAACAAAATATTATTAAAACTAGTTAGAAAGTATATTTATAATACAAAGGAACCCTAAATGAAAAAGTTATTAGTTATTATTTCTTTAATACTAATTGTTTTTATAGCTTGTACAAATGAAGAAGAGAAAAATGAGATTGAAAAAGTAATTCCGGTTAGGATTGCAAAGGTAGAAAGTAAAAGTATTAGTATTCCTATACATTCTAGTGGTAAACTTGCTTCTCAGTCTGAAGTGAAATTGTCATTTAAAACCGGTGGAATACTTCAGCAGATATTCGTTGAAGAAGGGCAATCTGTAAAAAAGGGACAAGTATTAGCAAAACTCAACCTGGCAGAAATTCAAGCAAAAGTAAATCAAGCTAAA
>JAJRZB010000197.1 GCA_024275455.1 Bacteroidota bacterium
AACACGTGCTGTATCTCCAAAATAAATAATATTCTCGTTCGGTAAAAAAGAATCAATACTTTTAACTACTGTAAGTCCGCCTATCCCGGAATCAAAAACACCAATTGGATTTGAGTTATTCATAAAATTCATAATTTCTATAATAATTTATTAATTTCGTCAGTAAGCTCAGAGCTGATAAAATCGTATTCACTTTTTCTTAATTTTTCACCGTTATTTTTAAGTATATAAAATGCATCTAACACACCATCAACCTTTGTAGATATTTTTGCAAAAGCTACCGTTAAACCCAGTTCAGACATTTTATGTGTTAAAGTGTAAAGTAACCCGATTCTATCCGGAGCAAACACATCAATAATAGTATATTTGTTATGTTCTTCAAAATTTATTTCTATTTTTTGCTGCAAGTTGGAAGTTTTGTTAAATAATCTCTTCCATTTTGAGGTAACTTTTTTAAATTCTTTTTCTATATTTAATTCATTTAAAACCGCTTTCACTATTGATTTTTCTACTGCTTTATATTTTTTCTCATCAACTTTTTTATGAGTTCTAAAATTTAGAACATTAAAACTATCAATTACAATACCATCATTACGTGTAAATATTTTTGCATCATGTATATCAAGGTCGTTAATTGCCAAGGCTCCGCATAAATTAGCTAACAATGAAGCTGTATCTTTAGTAATAACTGCTATATTGGTAAATGAATCATTGTCATTGAAAAACACTGATACTTTTGAACCTTTTTCAATTTCTTTAACATGCTGGGATATTTCTTCTTGTGAAAATTGAAAAATATAACTTGCATCATCTACCTGGTCTAAATGTTCAACTACAGATTCATCATCCGTAAAATCATTTTCATTCAGTAATTTATCGGATTTAGCACTAATAAACTCTTCACCTGATATTTGTGCTTCAAGCATTGCTCTTGCTTTGCTGTAAAGTTCTCGTAAAAGATCTGCTTTCCATTGAGTCCAGACTTTAGGGTTAACGGCAGACAAATCGGCATAGCTTAGTAGATAGAGATAATCTAACGCCTTAACGGATGGAAAGATTGATATAAAATTATCTAAAGTAGCCGGATCGTTTAAATCCCGCCTAAAAGCAATCTGTGCCATTTCAAGGTGATATCTAACTAAAAATTGCACAAACGATATTTCACTTTGTCCATAACCTAAACTTTGCATAACAGTATTGGCAATTTCCGCTCCAATTATTTCATGACCCGCAACACTTATAGGTTTACCAATATCATGGAGCAAAACAGCTAAGTATAAAATATCTTTCGATATTAACGATTTATATATTTTGGCAAGATGAGTATCCTCAAACGACAGATTTTCAAGATTCTGTAATGCAATTAATGTATGTTCATCAGCAGTATAGGAGTGATAAACCCCGGGCTGGAAAAAACCAATTAGACTTTTAAACTCGGGTAAAAGTATATCTAAAAATCCGAACTCATTTATTGCCAAAAGAGTTTTTCCTACGTTTGAAGGTAGTTTTAACATTTCTCTAAAAAACACAGATGATGTTGCTTCTAACGGTTGTGCTTCTTCAATCAGATGAATACTTTCAATAATTATAGCTCTTAAATTTAAATTAAAAATTGCATCATAATAACACCGGTAGTAAAATGCTCTCATAATTTCTGAGATACTTAAAAAATTATTATTCTTGAATGAAATAATATTTCCTTTTATTTCAAAATCATCATCAAGGTCTATTGTAAGAAAATCTGATATCTGTGATGAAAATTCTTGTTTGTATCTTTTCATCATTGTTTTGGAAAAACGGTTTAGAATTGTCGAAGCATAAAAATAATTATGCATAAATTCTTGCCAATCGGATTCAGAGTAACCAAGTTTTACTGCTACTTCCTTTTGTTGAGCAAATTCAAGTCTGTCATTCTTTCTGCCTTCAACTATATGAAGTAAATTTCTTGCTCTTAAAACAGTTTTATAACTTTCAAACAAACGCTTATAAGCTTTTCTGTTTATTACATTTGTTTGTAGTAACTCTCTCAGAAAAACCTCTGTTTGCGTAGTTTCATCCTGATATGAAAGCAGCTTTTGGTTTTTAATTGAATACATCCACTCAACTGCGTGAATATCTCTTAAACCTCCGCCGGTAAATTTCAAATTCGGCTCCAGCACTTTTGGAGAGCGACCATATTTTTTATACCTAGCCTCAACATCATCAAAATATTGAAAAATCAGTTTTTCTTTATTTGATTTGGTAATTGCCGAAAAAAGTTCGGTGTTCCATCGATCATAAGAAATTTTATTACCCAGTAAAAATCTGGTTTCAAAAAATTGTGTGAAAGAGTGAAGATCTTCATTAAGAAATTTTTCAATATCTGAAAATTCTCTAATAGTATGTGATACTTCAATACCTGAATCCCATAAAGTAGTAATGCAATGTTGAATTTCAGATTCATAGTCGGCAAGCTTTGGAATTATAAACATTAAATCTATATCAGAGTATGGGGAAAGTTCTCGTCTGCTAAAACTACCAACAGCAGCAAGTACACAACCAAAATCTTTTGGCTTTATTAATTTAATAATGAATTCCTCTACCAAAAGACTGTATTTTACACAAAATTTATATGAATCATCATATAGTTCTTTGTTTTCAAAGAACTTATTTCTTTCATTTAAAAATTGTTCTTTATAATTAGTGCGTTCACTCATTTAATTTATACTGCTTATAAACTGATGTTTAAATATACAAATTCCCACAAACCTATAAAGTGAGGTAAGTGGGAATTGTAAATTTATAGTATATTATTACTTAATGCTATAATATAATTTTTTAAATCTGGCTTGGAAGAATCTCAGGTATTTTGGTTCATACGTCATTTTTAAGCCCTTGATTGACTTTCTGTTTTGAAAAACAGTTGCAATTGATTCAACGGTTACATCAATATGGGCTTGAGTATAAACTCTCCTCGGGAAAGTACATCTTACCAATTCTAACTTAGGATAATTGTGTTCACCGGTTTTTTTATTACGCCCGGCAGAAACTATTCCTCTTTCCATAGTTCTTACCCCGGAATCAATATAAATCTCTGCAGCTAATGTTTGAGCAGGAAACTGATCTTGCTTTAAGTGAGGCAGAAACTTTTTCGCATCTAGAAATACTGCATGTCCTCCAATAGGTTTTACAAACGGAACGCCGTATTTTGCAAGCTCTTCCCCAAAATACCTTACTTGTCCAACTCTTGCATGAAGATTATTATAATCCAGCATTTCCTCAATACCTCTTGCCATTGCTTCCATATCTCTGCCTGCTAAACCGCCGTATGTATGTAAACCTTCATAAACAACAACCATATTTCTTGATGCCTCATAAACCTTTTTATTCTTAGTAGCAATAATACCACCAATATTAACCATTAAATCTTTTTTTGCACTAACCCAAATTCCTTCAAAGTAAGAACACATTTCCAAAAATATTTTTTCAATTGATTTTGTTTTATATCCTTTTTCCCTCTCTTTAATAAAATATGCATTTTCCGCTGCTCTTGTTGCATCAAACCAAAGTTGTATTCCGTTTTTATCACAAACTTTTTTTACTTCTTTCAAGTTCTTCATAGAGAATGGTTGACCACCAGCCATATTAACCGGACCTGCCATACTTACATAAGGAATTTTTTTAGCTCCGACTTTTTTAATTAAGTCTTCTAATTTTTGTATATCGATATTTCCTTTAAAAGGATGTTCGCTGTATGGATCATGTGCTTCGTCAATAATAACATCTATAAATGTTGCTCCGGCTAATTCTTGATGAAGTTTTGTGGTGGTAAAATACATGTTGCCGGGTATATAATCACCGGGCTTTATTAAAATTTGAGAGATCATATGTTCTGCTGCTCTGCCTTGATGTGTAGGCACAAAATAAGGGAAACCGTAATACTTTTTAATATTATCCCATAAGTAGTAGAAATTTTTACTTCCTGCATATGCTTCGTCACCAAGCATCATACCTGCCCACTGATTATCACTCATGGCATTGGTTCCGCTATCTGTCAGTAAATCAATATATACATCAGATGATCTTAAAAGAAATGTATTATAACCGGCTTTTTTAGCCGCTTTTTCTCGTTCCGCTTTGGTTGTCATTTTAAGTGGTTCAACAACTTTAATTTTATAGGGTTCTGCCCAACTTCTTTTTGTGATTTTTTTCTTAATCATTTCAGCTCCTTGTAAAAACTTATGAATATAAAATTGTCCACGCTGTCAAAAACCATTTTTTGACAGTATTAACTTACTGTTAATTGTCACGGAATGGTCCGTGACAACAAATCGGTGGTTTCCGAAAACTAATTTCAGTTATGTGTATAAGGCACCTATTGCATTGCTTTGTATTTATAAAGTAATATCTTCCTTAACTTTATAAATGATAATTGCGGGTTGAGTAATTAAAGAAAATCACATTTATGCAAACATGATTTTCTCAAGTTATATAAGATTGGTTTTTCAATATTTATTGTAAAAAGTCTCATCGAACTTTTTTAATTTAAACTGCTTATATCTTCCTCTTTTTCATATACTACTTCAATAACAGAATCAATTCCGCCGCGGGTGTTAAATTCGGCTACAATTTTCATATATCTCGGTTTACAAACGGATACTAAATCATCCAAAATTCTATTTGTTACGCTTTCATAGAATATACCATCGTTACGGAATGAATTTAAATATATCTTGTACGATTTTAACTCAATGCATAATTTATCAGGAATATATTCCAAAGTAATAGTTGCAAAATCGGGCTGACCGGTTTTAGGACAAACCGAAGTAAACTCCGGGGCAATATGTTCAATAAAATAATCTCTGTCCTGATATTCGTTATCAAAAGTTTCTAATAATTTTCTTTTATCTTCCATTAAGTATTTCCTTTATTTTCTAAATAGTTAGGTATTTCTTTATATGGTATTGGGTCAACAACCCCAAGGGTTTGAAAACCTCTTAATCTTAGTGCACAACTGTCACAAACTCCGCAGGCTTCATTTTCATCTCTGTAGCAAGACCAAGTTAATTCTAAAGGTGCTTTTAGTTCCAATCCTAATTTTATAATATCCTTTTTATCCAAGTGAATAATTGGAGTTTCAATTTTAATATTAGTCTCGGGCTTAGTTCCTAAATTAGCTGTTTCTTCAAACGATTTAAAAAATTCAGGTCTGCAATCAGGATAACCGGATGAATCTTCGAAAACAGCCCCGATAAAAATAGCTTCAGCTCCAATTATTTCCGCCCAACTTACGCAAGCTGAAAGAATATTGGCATTTCTAAACGGCACATAGGTGGTAGGAACAGATTTAGATTCCAGATCGGCTTTATTAATATTCATTGATTTATCTGTTAATGATGAACCTCCAATTTTTTGAAAATGTCCGAAGTCAATTACCATTCTTTTTACAGCATCAAAATAATCTGCAATTTTATGAAAAGATTCGAGTTCTTTAGATTCTGTTCTTTGTCCGTAATTTATGTGTACTAATGCAAGGTCATATTCCTTTTTGGCAATTGCAGTTGTAATACAACTATCTAATCCCCCGCTAACAGCAACTACCGCCAATTTTTTTTTCATGTTAGATTACCAGCAATTTATTTTTCAAACAATAAATATAACTATTTATGACTTTATGCAATTACTTTGGAACAAATATTTTTCATTTTTGTTGTACTTTCAATAAATATTTTGTTAGTTAACGGCATAAAAATGTTGAACAAATTAAAATTTTGTAAATAAGGAAAATTATTATGGAATATTATGAACTTCACCCCGATAATCCTCAAAAAAGGTATATCAATAAAGCGATAGAAGTGTTAAAAAATGGAGGAGTAATAATTTATCCTACCGATACAGTTTACGGACTTGGCTGCGATATTTTTAACCGGGAAGCAGTTGAAAGAATCTATATGATTAAAAATGAAACCGACACTAAATTATTTAGTTTTTTATGTCCCGATCTAAAAGATATTTCAAAATATGCAAAAGTTTCGGACTATGCTTATAAGGCAATGAAAAAATTAATTCCGGGACCTTATACTTTTGTTCTTCCTGCTGCAAAGGAAGTACCTAAAAAGTTGTGGACAAAAAGGAAAACCGTTGGTATTAGAATACCGGATAATGAAATAGCAAGAACTTTAACTAAAGAATTAGGTAATCCAATAATCAGTACAAGTGCCACAACACGAAAAGGCGAACTGCTTTTTGATCCTTTGGAAATAAGAAGAGTTTTTAATTTAAGTGTCGATTTAATGCTTTCGATGGGAGCATTAAACGGAGTTCCTTCAAGTATAGTTGATTTAAGTAGCGATGAACCTGAAATCATTAGAGAAGGTTCGGGTGACTTATCAATTTTTTCTTAAAAACACTTAATAAAAAACTATGAAAAGATCATCACTGGAAATATATTCTCTGACAGTTTGTTTTTTTGGTGTAATTGCAATTGTTATTTCACTTAGCATTAGTATTTATAATGTTATTGAAATAAGTTTCCCGGAATTTGCCGTTGACCAATGGCAGTATGAGCAACATTCATCAAATGATAAATTTTGGGAAAGTCATCCGAAACATTTTCCGCCTGAATTAAACGGTAAACTCGCAGATAGACCAACTGATTAACAGCTTACTAAAATGAGATTGGAAAGTTATCAGGTTGTATTGAAAAATCAAACGAGAAACAGTGTTAAATCATTGGTAGGTTCTTTAATAGTTTTACTGCTTTCTGCAATTGTTGTATTCTCCCACTGGAAATTGTATATTAAAGCTCATAGGGACTAAGTTTATGCTTAACTAAAAAAGCCCAAATTTTTAAAAAGTTGGGCTTTTACTTTTTTATACTGAATTGCTCTAAACCTGCTATTTATATAGCAATAAACCACTTTTCAATATTTCATAAATAATACAACCCTCTAAGGTTTTTCCGGATACCATTCCTGTTTTATACACATTGATTAAACTATTCTTCTCTATGAAAAACCAATGCACTTGCCTGCTGAGTGGGCATTAAAATTATTTCCGCTATATTTGCGTGCGGCGGACGTGTAGCACAAAAAGTTACTGCTTCAGCTACATCTTCCGCAACTAACGGAGTTATTCCTTTATAAACATTTTTCGCCTTTTCTTTATCACCGAAAAATCTAACGTTGCTAAAGTTTGTTTCAACTGCTCCGGGATCTACCGTACTTACTCTTATGTTTTTATCAACAACATCCATACGTAAACTTTTGGTTATTGCATTTACCGCATGTTTTGTTGCACAATATACATGTCCTTTGGGATATGCTTCGTGACCGGCAGTTGATCCGATATTTATAACATGTCCGCTTTTTCTTTCCACCATCCCTGACACAACTGTGCGGGTAACATAAAGTAATCCTTTAATATTGGTGTCAATCATATCTTCCCAATTGTCAATGTCATCTTCATAAATTTTATTCATCCCTTTTGCAAGTCCGGCATTATTAACTAGTATGTCTATACTTTTCCATTCCTCCGGTAAAGAATTTATTAATTCATTAACTTCTTTTTTGTTTTTTACATCGAGCTTAAGAGTAAACACTTTTACATTAAATTTAGATTGAATTTCCTCTTTCATCTGTTCTATTAAATTAATTCTTCTGGCACTTATAATTAAGTTAGCCCCCTGTTCTGCTAGTGAAAAAGCACATGCTTTTCCTATCCCGGAGGAAGCACCGGTGATAAATGCAATTTTACTTTCTAATTTTTTCATTTTTTCTCAACTTTTTATTAAATAAAATTTATTTATTAAAAATAATTGAAATTTCTAAAAAATTAGCTACCGAACATTAATTTATAATCTCTTTTTCTTGCCGGAGCAACTAAATTTTCGGGTATTATTTTCCAATTAAAATCCTCTATCGGTTTAACAATTTTTTGTTTTTCAATCCATTTCATCATGTAATAACGTAGATCTTTTTCGGTTGATTTAATAATACGGTTAGATAACTCATCTTTAGGTATACCCGCTCCTTTAACCAAGTGTCCGCCTCCGCCATTTCCCCGGTAACTGTTTATTGCCACTTTATATTTTTTACTTAATTCAAATGGAGCTCCGTCACTCAT
>JAJRZB010000002.1 GCA_024275455.1 Bacteroidota bacterium
ATAATATTAGTTTAACATAATTTAGATGCTGAAATAAACATACCTAACCAAGGCACAAGTCTATCTAATACTTTTCAATTTTTGATAACCTAAAAAAACTAGTTTGTAAGTTTACAAAAGATTTTCCCAAGACAAATTTTGCTCTTGACAAGCCATTATATATTTTTTAATTTATACCATACAAATGTATGGTATTTATTTTAAAGGAAAGTTTCACGCTATCTTAAAAAAATAGCTGTCATTCCGGCATTCCATTAGCTAACGGATTAAGCCGGAATCTCTTAAATTACGTGGAGTTATAGCTTTTTAAAGAAACAAGAAAAAATTAAGAGTATGAGTAGAAAAAGTATGAAGTAATAAAAGCCTTTGCATAACCTAATATTTTGTCATTGCGAATCCCGATGTTGTTTATCGGGATGCGGCAATCTCCTACTTTTGGGTAGATTATTTCGGGAAAACTCCTTGTAATGACATAAGCCAGTTTTATTTCAAGGTTATTCAAAGCCTTCTGAGATAGTAAATCATTTTCTTTCTCCTAATTCTTAATCATAATCGTACTCTTTTTCCAAAATTGTTTTTTTTAACTTCTTAAATGTAACTGACTGACCGAAGGTGTGCTTATGTCAAAACAACTAACAAAAACCCAACAAAAAATTTTAGAGTTTTTAGCCGAATCAAAAGCAAAAGGATTTATGCCGACCTTGGCGGAAATTGCAAAACAATTCGGATATAGAAATCGTTCGACTGTGCAACAGCATTTACAGGCAATTGAAAGGAAAGGTTACATAAAACGTAATGCAAAATTATCACGGGGCATAGAATTATTATTGGAAGATAAATTTTTTATTCCACGACCAATATTAGGCGAAGTTGCTGCCGGTAATCCGCTTACAATTTATCCCGATGCAATTGATACGATTGAACTTCCCACAATTGCACGGATGCCGAGAGATTCTTTTCTTTTGCGAGTAAAAGGAGACAGTTTAAAAGATGCCTATATTTTTAGTGGCGATGTTGTAATTGTTAATCCTAATTTAGAACCGGCAAACGGCAAAATAGTAGTTGCAATTTTAGATGATGCAGCGGTAGTAAAAAGGTTTTTCAAAAAATCAAAATCAATAGAATTACATTCCGAAAACCCGGAATACGAACCGATTGTAATAAAAAAATCATATGAAAATTTTAAATTGGTTGGTATTGTTGTCGGTATTTACAGAAGCATGGAAACCAAAGCTGGGTAATAATTTTTATGTTCTTTGTGAATGTCTTTGTGTCCTTTGTGGTATATTAAAAAAAGGAGGATAAAATGTACAAAAGAAAAACCTGGAAAGAAAAACTGCATGATAGTAAAGACTTTCCCAAAGTACAGCCGATTACTGAGTATCAACAAAAAATTTGGGGTGAAGGAACCATTGTTATTGCAAAACCTATTGAAGTTGATGAACTGATGAAGAAAGTTTCCAAAGGTAAACTTACCACAATTAACAAAATTAGAGAAGCACTTGCAAAACGACACGGTGCAACTATTGCATGTCCCATAACCACCGGAATATTTGCTCGAATAGCTTCGGAAGTTGCGGAAGAAGAATTAGCCGAAGGAAAGAAACGCGTAACACCTTATTGGCGAACGTTAAAAGAAGGTGGTTTGCTGAATGAAAAATATCCGGGAGGCATTCAACAACAAATGGAAAGACTTGAAGCGGAAGGACATACGGTAATTCCAAAAGGGAAGAAGAACTTTAAGGTACTGGATTACGAGAAGAAGTTAGTGGAAGTGTGAAAGCTATCTTTAACCACAAAGAACTCAAAGGAAAGCACAAAAAACACAAAGGAAAAAATATGAATGAAAATGAATTGTCTAAAATAGTATTGGGATATGCAATTAAAGTGCATAAAAATCTTGGACCTGGGTTATTAGAATCTGCTTACGAAGAATGTTTATTTTATAAATTAAATAAAAACGGATTATATGTTGAAAAGCAAAAGCCGATGTCTTTGATATATGAAGAAATAAAATTGGATTGTGGATATAGAGTTGATTTGATGGTGGAAAGTAAATTAATATTAGAATTTAAATCGGTAGAAGCATTAAATGATGTTCATTTAGCCCAAGTTCTCACATATTTAAAGCTTGCTAACTGTAAATTGGGATTACTAATAAACTTTAATGTAAAACTTCTCAAAGACGGAATTAAAAGGGTTATTTTATAATCTTTGTGTTCTTTGTGAAAAATCTTGGTGAACTTTGTGGTTAAGAAAAAGGAATAAATTATGTCAACCAAATACATAACTTACTTACGTACTCCAATAGGACAACTAAAAATAACTGCTGACGAGACTGCTGTTAACTCAATCCTCTTTGTCTTTAACGATACGGAAATGGAAGAAGAAAACCTAAACCAGGTTGTAACACAATGCAAAAAAGAACTTGCCGAATACTTTGCCGGAAAAAGAAAAGAATTTGATGTGCCTACTCGGCAAACTGGTACGGAGTTTCAGCAAAGAGTGTGGAGTGAGCTGGTAAAAATCCCTTACGGCAAAACAGTTTCATATAATGATATTGCAATAGCATTGGGAGATAAAAAATCCGTTAGAGTAGTTGGTAGTTCAAATGGAAAAAATCAAATATCAATTATCGTTCCTTGCCATAGAGTAATTGGAAAAGACGGAAGTCTTACCGGTTATGCCGGCGGACTATGGCGAAAGGAATGGCTATTAAAACATGAAAAAGAGTTTTCCGGTGGAGAAAAACAAATGGAGATGTTCTGAAATAAAAAACAAAAATGACAATTTTCAAACAACAAATAAGTCCCAAAATGCAAACGACAATTTCCAAAACAAATAACAAATTAAAATTTTGATATTGATAAATTGTAATTTATTTGAATTTTAGAATTTGTTTTTTGTTATTTTTTTCAAATTAAAACATTCCTTATGTTCGTTATAGGAGAATACATAGACATTATGACATACCAAACCGAAATAACACTAAAACCCAAAAATCGCGGTTTTCATGTAATAACACATGAAATTGAAACTCAAATACCTGAGCTTAGGAAAATAAAAGTAGGTATAGCTAATATTTTTATTAAGCATACATCGGCATCATTAACAATTAACGAGAATGTTTCTCCCGATGTACGTGGTGATATGGAAGCACACTTCAATAAAATGGTGCCGGAAAATATGCCGTATTATCAGCACACTTTGGAAGGAGCGGATGATATGCCTGCACATATTAAAGCTTCGTTACTCGGACCATCACTTACAATCCCAATAAAAGAGGGCAGCCTAAACCTTGGTACTTGGCAAGGAATTTATCTTTGCGAACACAGAGATTACGGAGGTGCAAGAAAGATTGTTGTTACGTTAATTGGAGAGAACAATTAGGCATACAACTC
>JAJRZB010000198.1 GCA_024275455.1 Bacteroidota bacterium
AAAAGATTAAAACAGCTAAAATGGATATCTAATTCTAATGAAGTGAGTTTTGTTGAAGAAAAAAGTTTGGTAAAGCAAAATGTTAAAACGGGTAGATTATCAACTATTGTTGAGTTGGATAGTCTGTCAAAATATTTAAATAATGCCGGATTAAAAAATGAACTTAAAAGATTTCCAAATTATAATTGGGTAGATAGGAATACCTTTACTTTTTGGAATGATACAAATTTTTTATCCGTTCATTTAAAGCCATTGGGAATAAGAATTGTAAATAATACTCCTTCTAAATCAGAAAACAGAACTGTTTCACCTAATAATAATTATACAGCATATACAATTGAAAATAACTTGTTTATTTCTTCAGGTATTGATAAATGGAAATCGATTACAAATAATAACGATAAAAACATAGTCAGCGGTCAAGCGGTTTCCCGTTCGGAATTTGGAATTACCAACGGAATATTTTGGTCGCCTAAAAGTAATTATATTGCTTTTTACCAAAAAGACGAAAGCAATGTAACTGATTACCCGTTGGTAGAAATTGGAGATGCTCCCGCAAAATTGAGAAATATTAAATACCCGATGGCTGGACAATCAAGTGAAATTGTTAAAGTTGGTGTTTACAATATTTCGGAAAATAAAACCATCTGGTTGGAAACTGGAGAACCAAATGACCAATATTTAACAAATGTTTCATGGGATCCTTCGGAAAAGTATATTTACATTGCTCATCTTA
The DNA here is from genome assembly GCA_024275455.1 of Bacteroidota bacterium. Lineage (GTDB taxonomy): Bacteria > Bacteroidota > Ignavibacteria > Ignavibacteriales > Melioribacteraceae. Next base: position 737 of record JAJRZB010000198.1, read on the forward strand.
ACAGAGATCAAAACCATATGCGTTTAATAAAATATAATGTAAATTCAGGCGAGAAAGTTAAGATATTATTCGAAGAAACTGACAATGAATATGTTGAACCGGAGCACACTTTACAATTTGTTTTTGACGATCCGGACAAATTTATATGGTTTTCCGAAAGAGACGGATGGCAGCACTTATATTTATATAACACCAATGGGAAATTGTTGAAGCAAATTACAAAAGGAAACTGGATTGTAAAAAATATTGTGGGAGTTAATGAAGAAGAAAATGAACTTTATTTCATTGGGACAAAGGATTCTCCGATAGAGGATCATTTGTACAAAGTTAATTTGGTAAATTATAAAGTAGTAAGACTAACCGAACCGAATGCATATCATAGAATAAAATACAATAAGAATAACAATTTATTTATCGATTAATATTCAAGTTTGGATATACCTTCCGTTACTCAAATTATTGATAACAACGGAAAAACTATTACCGGACTGAATAAAAGTTCCAATCCCCTTTTGGATTATAAAATTAGTAGACCAAAAATATTTACATTAAAAACCGGAAATGATATTGATTTGTATTGCCGCATTATTTTACCGACCGATTTTGATTCAACAAAATCATATCCCGTTATTGTTTATGTTTACGGCGGTCCGCATGCACAACTTGTTACAAACAGATGGTATTTAGGTAGATATGATTTCTGGTTTCAATATATGGCACAAAATGGATATATCGTTTTTACAATTGATAACAGAGGTTCTGATAATAGAGGACTTGAGTTTGAACAATCAACATTCAGGCATTTGGGAACAAAAGAAATTGAAGATCAATTAGTTGGTATTAATTACCTCAAATCATTGAGTTATGTGGATTCCAATAGAATTGGAGTTTTCGGCTGGAGCTACGGCGGATTTATGACTACTTCTCTAATGCTTAGAACAAATGATACTTATAAAGTTGGTGTTGGCGGAGGAGCTGTAATCGATTGGAAATATTATGAAATTATGTACACAGAAAGATATATGGATACACCGGAAACAAATCCCGAAGGATATGAAGAAGCTAGTTTACTAAATTATGTTGATAACTTAAACGGGAAGCTTCTATTAGTGCATGGGACATCGGATCCGGTAGTTGTTTGGGAGCATACTCTTGAGTTTGCTAAAAAAACAGCTCACATGAATAAGCCCTTAGATTATTTCCCTTATGTAGGGCACGGACATGGTGTTCGCGGGAAAGATGCAATCCATCTCTATAATAAAATATCTAACTACTTTTTTGATAATTTATAGTACCTAACTTTTATTAATAGTTGGTTCCGGCATTCCCATCCCTTTCGGAAAGCCGGAACCTTTGAAATTTTTATAATTAAGACTCACAAATACATTTATCTGCAATATTTTACTTTAACTATTACTCTTAACTACATATATTATCTTTAATTATAACGATGTCCCTACTTTTAACCTCATATTAAAAAGTATGCCGATTACACCAAATTTGCCATTATCTGTTTTTGAAAATATTGCCGAAGGTCCCATTGAAAAGGAACTGAATCCCCATGATTCTAATATTCTCTGCACGGAAATATCCAATAAATATTCAGGGTTTCTAACATCGCTGGAAACCATTGCATTTAATCTTAAATCGAACGTGCTCCCGGCGAGAGACATTTCCCTACCGGTATAACCGATATGAATTTCATCAAGATAACGAGCTGTATAAAATTTACCTCGGGTTGCTCCCATTATTCTTATTGGGTATCTTAGCTCCCAGTTAAAATAAGAGCCTTTCATAAATTTAGGAGTATAACCAAATGCATTTGCACTACTTGCTAATCTGGCAGAGACTACTGCATCGGGTAATTCATTTGTAACTTTATGATAACTTATCTCTAAAAAATTACCAAACGGAAGTACATAACCAATTTGTATGCCTTCAGCACCATATACATTATTGTGATTATTACTTTCTTTTAGTTTTGTAAACGCATCACTTACTGCAAACATTCCTACTCTAAATCCTAAAATATGGAAATTTGCCTCTACCAAATCTGTTTCCATTGGTCCTGAGTAAGGAGTGCCCAACCCCATAGAAATTCCTATATCTTTTTTTATCGGCAGCCCAAATCTTTCCCCTCCAAATAGTTGTAAATATGGATTTATATCCCCCATATTAGAACTTATTTGTGATTTAGTCGGAGGAGAAGTAATTTTACCAAACTTCATTTTTTCTACCACATTTGTAAATACCGTTGTATAAGTTATATTGTCTTGCAAATCAATTTTAAACGGGAAGGTTACTACTCTAGCCCTTGTTTCTTCGGGTAAAGCAATTAAGGGGTATAACATACCTTTTACCTCAATTGTTCTGTTTTTCGTATCTCTAATATCAACAATTATTTCGGCTTTCGGATCAGGCGGATCGATATACAAATTCTCTTGGATATGAATAAATAAACTGTCATCCAAAGGTTCCATTTGGTAATATAAAATTGGTTCATCATCTGACTGTGCATATAAATTAACTGCACTTAAATACATAAATAGAACTGTGATAAATATTGCAAATTGTTTCATTCTTTTATCCTGTACTGTTTATTT
>JAJRZB010000199.1 GCA_024275455.1 Bacteroidota bacterium
AAAAATCACAATGCCCAAAGTTCAATTTTTTGTCAATTGAACAGGAGATTTTATGAAAAAAATTTTGTTTAGCATTTCTTTTGTTTTATTCATTTTAATCAATTTAGAACTCTTTGCTCAATCTACCGGAAAAATTATGGGTAAAGTAACCGATCAAGCAACTGGAGAAGGTATTCCTTTTGCAAATGTATTTATTGAAGGAGCTTCTGTTGGAGCAGCAACTGATATTGATGGAAATTATGTAATTCTTAACTTAAAACCAGATGTCTATACAGTAACAGCTTCTTATATTGGTTACCAAAAAGTTACCCAAACTAACGTTAGAGTTAATGTAGGTTTTACTACATCACTTAATTTTGCTTTACCTTACGGTAGTGTAGAGATGGAAGCAGTAGTTGTTCAAGGTGAAAGAAATCCTTTAATAAGGCAGGATTTAACAAATCCGACTGTAGCTATTAATTCAGAAACATTAGATATTCTTCCTGTTGATAATATTTCCGAAGTTGTAAAACTTCAAGCCGGAGTTGTACAAGGGGATGATGGTGCATTACATATTCGCGGTGGAAGAAGTAATGAAATTGCCTATCAAATAAATGGATTGTCTATTAATGATCCTTACGGAAACTCAAGAGCAGTAGGAGTTGCTACAAATGCTGTTCAAGAGGTTTCAGTTTCAACCGGAACATTCAGTGCCGAATTTGGTAATGCACTTAGTGGTGTTGTTAACTATGTTACACAAGAAGGTGGTGAAAAATATACTTTCAGTATAAGAGGCTATGCTGGCGAATATGTTTCATCAAGAGATGATCTTTTTAATAATATAAATGATATTGACCCATTTAATAGGAAAAGAATTGAAATTACTGCAGGCGGTAAAATTCCATATTCTGGAAACACCAAATTTTTTATATCCGGAATATATACCGACAGTAAAGGATTGTATTATGGTCAAAGAATATACAATACTACTGATTCATATCTAACTGCTGAAGCTTTTAGAAGCGGAGACCCCAGACAAGGTAGTGCAAATGATCCATACTATTTTAATCCATACTCGGAAAATAGTAATGGGTTACCTACAGGTGACGGGGCTTTAGTTGCAATGGATCCTTCAAGAAGCTGGAATATCCAGGCAAATATTAGTCATAATTTTGGGTCTTTAATTAAGTTAAAATACGAAATTGTTGTAGATAATGGACGCTCAAGATCATTTGCACCGGGTTATGATTTAACAAGAGGAAGACGATATTTGTTTAACCCGGATGGTTTAGGAACTGATTACAGCGAGGGTATTATTCAGTCGTTAGATTTAACTCATACAGTTAGCAATAATACTTTTTATACATTAAAAGCATCTTACTCATACAATAAAAGTAAGTATTACTTATATGAAGATCCAAATGACCCACGATATTTACCTAATTTCTATAGTAAAACAATTACACCTACGTTATATTATTCAGGTGGAACTGATAATTTCAGATCTGAAAGACAAACAAAAACATTTAGTATAAAAGGAGATGTTGTTTCTCAATTGTTTAACGTTAACGAGGTTAAAAGTGGTTTTGAACTAAGATTGCACGATTTATATAGAAATGCGTATAGGATAGAATTTTTAAAGGAAGATGGAACAACTTTAAGTTCGAGTGATTTATTGTATGGAGATGTTAATAGAGTTATTCATATTCCAATTTATTCTGTTGATAATTTTAATAAACAACCAACACAGTTTGCAGCATATGTTCAAGATAAAATTGAATTAGCAAAAACGCTTATTCTAAATGCGGGATTAAGATATGAATATTTTGATCCTGCTTCTCAATATAGTACTAATTTATCTCAAAATTTAGATGATGATATTTCAGGGTTTTTAAACGATTATGTTCAAGATACTTAAGTAAAACATATGCTTTCACCTCGTTTAAGTGTGTCTTATCCAATAACAGATAGAGGCGTAATTAGATTCTCTTACGGACATTTTTATCAAATTGGTTCATTATCTTTACTTTACAGAAATGATAATAGATTTGTTGAAAATGCTTCTACTAATGCCAGGTTTGGAAATGCAAATGTAAAACCTGAAAGATCTATTCAATATGAAATTGGTTTGCAGCAACAATTAACCGAAGATTTTAAATTTGATCTTACTGGTTTCTATAAAGATGTAAGAGACTATATTTATACTCAAACTATTTACACGGAAAATGCCAGAAGATACCGAGTTCTTACAAATTTATCTTATGCTAATGTTAAGGGTATGACACTTTCATTTATTAAAAGAAAATCTCCGGGAGGCTTAGTTTCGGCTACTCTCGATTATACTTATCAAATTGCAGAAGGAAACAGAACAGAACCTTCAGATGATTTGTTCTTTAGTGAAAAGGCCGGTAAACAAACGGAGACTTATCTTGTACCATTAAATTTTGATAGGACACATTTAATTAATGGTACAATTACTTTGTCAGATTCAAGAAATTGGTCGGTAGGGATTATTTATAATCTTCAGACCGGTACACCATATTATCCAAGTCTTCCCCCTACATTATCAACAGTTACTTATGAACAAAATTCAGATTACAAACCATTTCAGTGGAATGTTGATTTGAAAGTTGAAAAATTCTTTAAGATAGAACCGTTCGATTTCTCAGTCTTTGTACAAATAACAAATTTATTTGACACTCAAAATGAAAGATATGTATGGCCAAGTTCGGGGCAAGCACTTCAAAATGCGGAAGAGAAATTAAAT
>JAJRZB010000200.1 GCA_024275455.1 Bacteroidota bacterium
CCATAATTGCAAAGGAGACAAAAAAGAAAAACATAGTTGACAATGTTGAATTCATAAAATTTGAAAATATGCTTCTGTTCAATTATTATTTAAAATCTCAAAACAATTTACTTGATAATGTATTTGTAGTTTATGATATTGATAAAGGGAAAAGAGTTTTATCGGAAGTTGTAAATAAAAACTTAAATGCTATTAGTCCCGACACTTTTTTCTGCTATAAAAATATGCTAATCTTATTGAAAAATAAAAATGAGCTGTTAGTCTTCAAAATTATTTAACTAATTTTTAGGAGACATAATGGAAATTTCTTCCCAAGAAAAAAAAGAACTACTGCAATTGGCACGTTTAGCCATTAAGAATAACTTTCTTACCGAACAGGAAAAACCTAAGTTTGATAAGAATAATCCGTTATTTTATTCTAAAGCTGGAGCCTTTGTTACACTAACTATAAATCATAAACTCCGCGGCTGTATTGGTTATGTTGAAGCTTATCAACCTTTATATAAAACTATTATGGAGGCTGCATTTCAAGCCGCATTTAATGATCCGAGATTTTCTCCATTATCAAAAGAGGAATATAGTCGAATTAAAATTGAAGTATCAATTTTATCCGAACCGTTTCCGTTAGAAAACTATGATGAAATTGTTGTAGGGAAACACGGTTTAATTTTAGAGGAAGGAACCAGAAAAGGATTACTGTTACCTCAGGTTCCTATAGAACACAATATGAATAAAGAAGAATACTTATCGGCTCTTTGTAACAAAGCCGGTTTTTATCCTGACTATTGGAAAGAGAAACAGTTAAAATTAAAAGCCTTTACTGCTACGGTATTTTCAGAAAGTGAGGGGGAGACATAATGGAATTAATAAGAGAACCAAAAGTTGCCGGAATGTTTTATCCTTCTGATCCTAAAGAATTGCAAAAAATGATAAATACTTTTCTAAATGAGGTTGAAGTTTCAGCTAATTATGAACATATTAAGGGACTTGTATCACCTCATGCCGGTTATATATATTCCGGTAAAACGGCAGCCGCTGCATATAAAACAATTATCGGGAAAGAGTATGAAAATATAATTTTAATTTCTCCAAGTCATAGAGAATATTTTCCGGGAATTTCAATTTTTAATGGAGATTATTACAAAACGCCACTTGGTACAATTCCGGTAAATAAGGAACTACGAGACAAAATTGTTGATAACAGTAAATTAGCTTTTTCAGGTAAAGAAGGTCATGGACCTGAACATGCTTTGGAAGTTCAGTTGCCATTTTTGCAAACAGTTCTCCATGATTTTTCTTTAATCCCCATTGTAATAGGTGACCAAGGAAAAATGTTTGTTGATGAACTTGCAGAAATATTAGTTGAAAATGTTAATGATAACACATTAGTTATAGCCAGTTCAGATTTATCACATTTTTATACTAAATTAGAAGCCCGACAATTGGATGAAAGAGTTGCTGCTCACATAAATAATTTTAATTATAAAGAACTGCAGATGGATTTAGATTCTAAAAGATGTTATGCATGCGGCGGCGGCGGAATTGTTGCACTATTAAAAGCAATGAAGAAAATGGGAATTGGAAATTCAAAAGTTCTTATGCATACCGATTCGGGAGATGTTACCGGAGATGATCGGGAAGTGGTTGGTTATCTTTCAGCAGTAGTCTATAATTAAAAAATTTCA
>JAJRZB010000015.1 GCA_024275455.1 Bacteroidota bacterium
AACCTTGGTACTAAACTACAACTTAGCGGTACAAGCAATGTTTTACTTTACGACCCTGACCCGGAAACAACTGGCAATAATGATAGAATACCTGGTGAGTTTTTAACAGGTGCCTGGTCGTTACCTTTAACATATGTCCTTGGAATTTCGTACGATTTAATTAATACGGATATGCACAAAATAATTATTGATGTTGATGCAAAACATCCAAACGATAATTATGAGAGCTTAAATATTGGTAGTGAATATGTTTTTAACGGTGTACTTGCGTTGCGTGCCGGATATAAAGCAATGTTTCTCGAAGATTCACAAGAGTCGTTTGCTCTTGGTGCCGGTTTTAAGCAGAGGATATTAGGAAATGTAGCATTTTACATTGACTATGCTTATCAAGATTTTGGAGTTCTCTCATCAATTCATAAAATTTCGGTTGGTATTGATTTTTAGGAACTGAAAGAAATGAGAATAATTATACAAATACTTCTTTTTAGCGGATTGATTTTTGCGCAAAATTCAATTTATGTAAATCAAGTCGGATATCTTACATCAGGTAAGAAGATAGCTCTTACAAATTCTGATATTGATTCTTTTTTTGTGAAATCGGTTTCTGATAATTCAATTCTACTAAAAGGAGCTTTTACCAATTGGAAAAATAATGATGCTCATTCCGGTATGGAGTTAAAGATATGTGATTTTTCTAACCTCCAACAAAAAGGGAAATATAAAATAGTTACAAAAATGGGAGTGGAATCATTTCCTTTTGAAATATCTGACACACTATTTAATAAAGTTTTACTTGCTTCACAAAAGGGTTTCTATTTCCAGAGATGTGGAACGCAACTGTATCAACAACACGCAGGGGCTTATCAACACTTGGCTTGCCATACTGTTGATGCAAATTATCATGAATCTACCGGTGAAAGCGGGTTCCATTATTCTATTCGCGGATGGCACGATGCCGGTGATTTTGGGAAATATATTGTAAATGCAGGGGTTTCTGTCGGTACTCTACTTTTGGCCTATGAAGTATATCCTGACTTTTTTGAAAATGATAAGACAAATATTCCTGAAAGTGGCAATGGAATTCCGGATTTATTGGATGAAGTTAAATATGAGATTGAATGGATGCTGAAGATGCAGCACACTAATGGTGGCGTTTACACAAAATTAACATCAAAAGATTTCCCACCGTTTATGTTGCCTCAAGAAGATAATAGGAGCAGATACATTTACGAAATTGCATCTACTGCTACAGCCGATTTTGCTGCGGTTACCGCAAAGGCATCACGCATATTTAAGGATTACGATTCTATATTTTCTAATAAATGTTTAACCGTTTCTAAAAATGCTTGGAATTTTTTAGAAGAGAATTCTAACATTGTTCCGACCGGTGGTTTTAAAAATCCGGAAGATACAACCACAGGCGAGTATGGTGATACAAATGATAAAGATGAAAGAATTTGGGCTGCAATAGAATTATTTATAACAACATCAGAGGCAAAGTATTACTCCTACTTTTCGACCAATCTTGTTTCAACTGGGCTAATAACCGGTGCTATGTCGTGGCAAGATGTTAAAACTCTTGGTTACATAACCTATCTTATGAAATATCCTAATGGAGAAGATTTATCTTCAACCTTATTAAAAAATTCGTTCAAAAGTTATGTTAACAAATTAGTAGAACTAAGAAACCAAAGCGGCTTCTTTAATGCTTTGGATACGTATGAATATTATTGGGGAAGTAATTCATTAGTGCTTAATAGAGCGATTCTTTTAATACTTGCTTACGATTTATTTAGAGATAATGAATATTATGATGTTGCTGTGGAACAGTTGAATTATATTCTCGGAGTAAACCCGCATAATATATCCTTTATTACAGGAGTAGGAAATAACCCTTTAATGCATCCGCACCATGCCCAATCATCTGCCGATAATATTGATGTGCCTGTTCCCGGCTTAATGTCGGGCGGACCAAATCAGTATTTAAATGACCCGTTGCTTCAAAGTTTGTTTAATGCAAACACTCCGCCGGCACTATGTTTTATTGATGATGAAAGAACATATTCAAGTAACGAAATAGCAATTAATTGGAATTCTCCATTGGTGTTTGTAGCCGGATATTTAAATGGGATGGGACTAGTCTTAAATATTCAAGAAGAAAGTGGCAGTAAAATCTCTAACGGTATTGAGTTATTTCCAAACTATCCTAATCCTTTTAATGGTTTTACTCAACTCAGTTTTAATTTGCAAAATGCACAAAAAATTGAGACAAAAGTTTATAATTCCATCGGACAAAAAATATTTGAAATTAAAAACGGTTTTTTACCAAAAGGATTAAACAGAGTTACAATAAATTTTAACAATATAAATAGTAGCGGAGTTTATTTCTATAAAATTAATGGAGAAAATGCTTCGGTTATTGGAAAGGTGGTTTATTTAAAATGATAAAAAACAATAAAATAGTAATATTGTTTCTCCTTGTTATAACATCTCTGACAATCGGGAAAGATTATAAAGGTGCGGAGTATAGAACCCATAATTCTTTTCTCTACGGTAGATTTGAAGTTAGTATGAAACCTGCTAATAGAGTTGGTGTAATTTCTTCATTCTTTACTTATCACGAAATAACTACTCTTGCCGATTGGAATGAAATTGATATTGAAAACATTGGGCGTTACGATGATATAATGCAGTTCAATACAATCACAAGTGGTCAAACGAGTCACGAACGTAATGAACCACTTGCCTTTAATCAATATGAAGAGTTCCACACTTATGCTTTTGAATGGACACCTGACTATATAGCATGGTTTATTGATGATGTAGAAGTTTATCGACAAACCGGTGAGCATGTCCAAACGGTAAACAAACCGCAAAAGATTATGATGAATATCTGGAATCCGGAATACTCGAACTGGGTGGGGGAATGGAGTGATTATTCACTACCTACATTTGCTTACTACGATTGGGTAAACTATGCGGCATATACACCCGGTAACGGTAGTATAGGGAGTAATAATGATTTTACGCCCAATTGGCACGATGATTTTAATTTTTATGATGCAACACGATGGGGAAAAGCAACACATACTTGGCAGGGAAATATGTCAGATTTTATGCCGGAGAATGTTGTTTTTAAGGATGGGAAATTAATACTTTGTTTAACTGATGCTGCTAACTTGGGGTATCAAGATGCAGCAAAGCCAATACTTATTTGGGCAAAAGCATTCCAGAACAGTAATGTTGAATTAAAGTTTTCGGAGGAATTAGATAAAACTACTGCGGAATCAATTTCTAATTATACACTTCCCGGGGCTACTGTTACAAATGCAAATTTATCGGATGATCTAACTAAAGTTATGCTAACAACGGAATCCTACGACCCAACTATTGCTGCAAATATAATAGTTCTAAATGTAACAGATATTTGGGGAAATGAAATTGCTGCAGCAGCAAAAACAATCATACCGGCAAGCTATCCAGAATTTCCCTTAAAAATTAATATTGGAGGAGGAGTTGAATTAAATTATTTAGCAACTCAAGAGTGGAACGAAAATCTTTACTATGGCCATCTTGACGGATTTGATAAAGTTTGGTCAACAAGTACCGAAATATTTTCTACAGATGAAGATATAATATATTTAACAGATAGAGAGGGAGCGAAAAAGTATTTAATAAAAGTTCCAAATCAAACGTACGATGTAACTTTAATGTTTGCGGAAAAGTTTTTTAGTGAATCCAACAAACGAATATTTGATATTAACATTGAAGGAAATAGTGTTGCTGAGGAACTTGACATATTTTCATTAGTTGGAAAGAACACTGCCTATAATCTTGAAAACAGGGTAACTGTTAATGATGAACTTCTAGAAATTATTTTGTCTCCACAAATTGATAAAATTACTATAAGTGGTATTAAAGTAACACCGGTTCCTAATTCTGTTGGTGAAAATAACTCTTTAGAGAAATATGAATTACTGCAAAATTATCCTAATCCCTTTAATCCTTCAACTAAAATAGGATATAGAATTAAAAACAAAAGTAGTGTTAAACTTAAAATTTATGATGTGTTAGGAAATAAAATAGCAACACTTGTAAATAAAGAGGAAGACGCGGGGAATTATAGTGTAATGTTTGACCAAAACATTATAGGAAGGAACTTGGTTAGCGGGGTCTATTATTATCAGCTTCAAACAGAAGAATTTATTAAAACGAAGAAAATGCTTTTACTAAAGTAAGATGAGGAAAAAATGAAATTATTCAAAGCTACATTTTTATTTATACTTATTCTCCTTTCCACCATTGTAGCTCAATTAAAGGTGACAGAAAAGAATGAAAGTAAAATAGAAGAACTAATATCTAAAATGACTTTGGAGGAAAAAGTTGGTCAGATGACACAACTTACACTTGGCACTTTCATTGAAAAGCGGGATAGTGAATCTGATGAATTAATTCTTAACCTTAAAAAACTTAGAGAAGCAATTTTAGATTATCATATTGGTTCAATATTAAATACAGGTGGTGCTGCAAATTCTATTACTAAGTGGCATGAAATAATATCTACGATTTCCGATATATCTGTTAAGGAAACTCGCTTAAGAATTCCGGTGCTTTACGGAATTGATGCTATACACGGAACGAACTACACAATTGGTGCAACACTATTTCCACATTCAATAACACTTGCCGCAAGCAGAAATAGAGAGCTTGCTCGTAAGGTTGCCGAAATTACCGCATATGAAACAAAAGCTTCCGGAATACCCTGGAATTTTAATCCTGTATTAGGTTTGGGACGCCAACCGTTATGGTCACGTTTTTTTGAGACATATGGCGAATCGGTATATTTGGTTTCCGAAATGGGTCGTGAACACATTCTTGGACATCAAGAAAATTCAATTTCATCCGATGCCAATGTACTTGCATGTATGAAGCATTATATGGGGTATAGTATTCCTTTAAACGGGCAGGATAGAACTCCGGCTTGGATTCCGGAAAGACAACTTCGCGAAATGTTTTTGCCTCCGTTTACAAAAGCTGTTGATAGTGGTGTGTTAACTGTAATGATTAACTCCGCAGAAATTAATGGAATTCCCGTTCACTCAGATTATCATATTTTAACTGAAATATTAAAGGAGGAACTGGGTTTTAAAGGATTTGTGGTTTCCGATTGGGAAGATATTAAAAGGTTGTATGACAGAGATAAGGTTGCCGAAACTCCGGAAGAAGCTGTGAGAATGGCTGTAATGGCAGGGGTTGATATGAGTATGGTTCCTCATGATTTTACTTTTTACAACCATTTAGTAAAGTTAGTGAAAGAAGGAAAAGTTCCGATGGCAAGAATTGATGATGCTGTTACCCGAATTTTAAGAGCAAAGTATGCTGCCGGTCTTTTTGATAATGCTTATCCTATTAAATCGCTTGTTGAAAAATTTGGAAGCAAAGATTTTGCTAAAGTAAATTTACAATCAGCAGAAGAATCTATAATATTATTGAAAAATAAAAACAAAATATTACCTATTAGTAAAAATAAAAAAGTAATGGTAACCGGACCAACAGCGAATAAGCTTTCTGTTCTTAATGGTGGTTGGAGTTTTACTTGGCAAGGTAATAATGAATCTTTATATCCAAAGGAAAAATTAACAATTCTTGAAGCGGTTGAAGAAAAAGTTGGTACAGAGAATGTAAAATATATAGAAGGAATTACATTCGAAGAAAATATAAATAGAGACAAGGCACTTGCAGAGAGTGAAAATGTTGATGTGATATTTCTATGTTTAGGTGAACCAACATATTGCGAAACTCCCGGAAATATTGACAATTTGGAGCTTCCTGAAATTCAATTAAACTATGCTAAAAAATTAGCAGCTACCGGAAAACCCGTTATTTTAATCTTAGCAGAAGGGAGACCGCGAGTATTTCATAAAATATCGGAAGAGATGGAGGGAATTATTTTAGCAATGCTACCCGGATTGGAAGGAGGACCAGCTATAGCTAATATTATATTTGGAGATACAAATCCATCTGGGAAATTACCTTTTACATATCCGAATTCGGTAAATAAATTTACTACCTACGATTATAAACCAATAGAAAAATTTGATGTTAATAGTCCAAGTTGGGAATATCCTTTTGGGTATGGATTAGGCTATACAACTTTTGAATATTCTAATTTAGAATTATCAAATAAAGAGTTAAGAAAAAATGATAAATTAACAATAAAAGTAACTATTAAAAATACCGGTAGCATAATTGGCAAAGAAAGTGCGGAACTTTATATTAGTGATAAAATTGGCTCAGTGAGTCGTCCTGTTAAGGAGCTAAAAGGCTTTGAAAAAGTTCAATTAAAACCTGGTGAAAGTAAGGTAGTTACATTTAAGATTTCAGCAAATGATTTATCTTTTATTGGAAGAGATAATAGAAGAATCATTGAATCTGGGAACTTTGAAGTAACAATTAGTAAATTGCATAATAGTTTTAAAATTTTATAAGGGATGAAGTATGAATTTGAGTTTTGTTGATATTTTAATATTTGTTGGGTACATATTATTAATTGTAGGCATGGGGCTATTTGTATCGCGAAAAAAAGATGGAAAGGAGAAAGACTCATCCGATTATTTCCTTGCAAGTAAATCGCTTCCCTGGTGGGCAATTGGAGCCTCATTAATTGCGGCAAATATTTCAGCAGAACAGTTTATCGGTATGTCCGGTTCCGGTTTTGCAATAGGACTTGCAATAGCTTCGTATGAATGGATGGCAGCCATTACGTTAATAATAGTAGCTAAATTCTTCCTCCCGATTTTTATAGAGAAAAAACTATACACTATTCCTGAATTTATTGAACAGCGTTTCAGTACAAATCTTAAAACCATTTTAGCAGTCTTTTGGGTAGCACTTTTTATTTTTGTAAATCTTACTTCAGTTCTTTTCTTAGGAGGGAAAGCTCTAGATACAATAATTGGTACCGGTGATGGTACACTTATTATCCCCGCAATAGTAGTACTTGCAGTGATCGCAGCCGCATACTCTTTATATGGTGGTCTTTCAGCAGTTGCGTGGACGGATGTAGTTCAAGTTGTATTGCTTGTTGTTGGTGGATTATTAACAACAATTATAGCTCTTGATTATGTTACTCCCGCCGGAGGTGTTTTTGCCGGATTATCTCACGTATATAATGTTGCCGGTGATAAATTCCACATGATATTATCACGAGATAATCCTGAGTATTTTAATCTTCCGGGCATTGCTGTTTTAATTGGAGGAATGTGGGTAGCTAATGTTTATTATTGGGGTTTTAATCAATATATAATTCAGCGTGCACTTGCGGCAAAATCCTTGAAAGAGGCACAACGCGGATTAGCTTTTGCAGCATTTATGAAAGTGATAATTCCGTTAATAGTTGTCATACCGGGAATAATTGTTTTTGTACTTTTTACGCAGCCCGAAGGAACGACAATAATTCCGGGAATCAAAGAGATGTTTACATCTGCAAGCGGCGGCATAAACTACGACAAAGCTTATCCATGGTTAATTGCACAATTTATTCCGGTTGGTGTAAAAGGACTTGTAGTGGCTGCATTAACTGCAGCAATTGTTTCATCACTTGCATCGATGTTAAATTCAACATCCACCATTTTTACAATGGATATTTATAAACCGTATCTTGCAAAGAAAGATGTATCTGAGCAAAAATTAGTTTCTGTTGGAAGAATAACAGCAGCAGTTGCTTTAGTGATTGCAATGTTTATTGCTCCGGTAATGGGTAATATACCACAAATGTTTCAATATATTCAAGAATATACAGGATTAGTAAGTCCTGGTATTTTGGGTGTTTTCTTAATGGGAATATTCTGGAAGAAGACAACAAACAAAAGTGCTATTATCGGAGTTATTTCATCGATAGTAGTTGCATTGTTGCTCAAATCATCGATTGTAGATTTACCGTTTTTAGACCAAATGTTTTATACTCTAATAATCACAATTGTTATTATTATGGGGGTTAGTTTAACAACCTCAGATTTAGTTGAAGACCCGAAAGGAATTGATTTAACAGCAAAAATATTTAGAACTGACTCTGTTTTTAATATTGCAGCCTATATATTGCTTATTATTTTAGCTATACTTTATACAATTTTTTGGTAGATAATTTAATAGCCAATATGATATACTAAACTATTAACATATTAATTATGTAGTATAATCTTTAGTATACACATTATTTATTATTCAGTAATATTTATTCTTTTTTATTTTATTTCTAGAATTAGAAATAAATACTATTACTTTTATCTTAGTTTTCTTTTAGGTTAACTTATAGTTCCCCC
>JAJRZB010000016.1 GCA_024275455.1 Bacteroidota bacterium
AAATTCAAATTCAAGATTTCTCACTTCGTCCGAAATGACAATATTTACTTTTCAGACAGCCTCATAAAAGTTATTTTATTTTAATTAATGAATAATTTTATTTGATTTCTTTTATAAAAATATTTCTAAAACTAACTTTTGCCTTACTATCGTGGTTTTGTAAACCAATATAACCAGATAAAGAAAAATCTTTAATTTTCCCTCGTGGTTCCTCGTTCCAATCATTTACTAATTTTTCATTTAGTTCCACCTTAACATTATTACCTTTACAAGTAATTCTATAATGATTCCACTCACCTGTTGGTTTACTGGCATTGATTTTTACAGGTTCTGCATCATAAACTGCACCGGTTCTGTGAATTGCTTCAGGATTATCATCATCAATTTGAATCTCAAATGAATGTCCGATATAATCATTACTTGTTACTACATTAGGAACTCGGAAAAAAACACCTGAGTTAGTTTCCGGAGCAAGGCATTTGAATTCTAAATCAAGAATAAAATCACCATATTTTTCCGCACTATACCAGAATAATCCCATTCCGCCACTTGATGTTAAAACTCCACTTTTTCTATCTAACTCAAAATAACCGGGTCCGTAATGATTCCATCCGTGTTTATTGTAATTACCATTATCATCACATCTTAAAATTTCATCAAAACCTTGGTAATAGGTGATACTTTTAATATACTCCAATCCTTTAGCAATAGAAGCACTCGGATCTGGTTGTTCATCATTCCTTTCGTGCTCAACTGATAGAGTACCTCTATAATTTTGCAGGGTTAACTCAGCTAAAATATCATGAATATTGGATTTGCCTGAGCCGAAAGGGACATCCTTTGCTTCTTTAACTCCAAACTGATCAAGATCCTTTAGATGAATATTACTTATTCTTCCTTTAAATAATCTTAATGCCTCTACCGGATTAACACCGCTTCTTGTCCAATGACCGGTATCTCCACAAATACCAATTCGTTTATCCAAACCCTCAACATTTTTGAGTACTGTTTCAGGATTCCAATATTTAGATGGTTTCGGATGATTGTGTATTCCAACCTTAATGTTATACTCTTTTACCATTTTATCAATGATAGAATAATCATCATATTTGGGTTCCAGCATTAAAACTTTGATTCCCATCTTTTTCACAAAATCAAAAGTTTTTCTTGCAGCAGCTTCGTTATTGTCAAAATTTGTTACGCCAAAAGCTCTTAGTGTAATTCCATGTTCTTTAAGTTTTGCTTTTACTAATTTAATATCATCTTCACTCATACCAATACCGAATTTCTTTTCATTATTATCCGGTAATAATTTTTGACCGGGAAAAGCTTCAAGATATTTTATTCCTAACTTTTGAACTTTATCTAATGTTTCCATAAAAGAAAGTTTTCTGAATGTCCAGCATTGCATAGCAATAGGAATTTCTTTAATTCTAACTTCTTTATAGTTTGTGTTTGCAACTTCATTTTTTATTTCAGTTAAACTTTTTTGTGCAAAAATGTTTGATGCAAATATTATAGAAGCGAAAATTATTGCGGAAATAAATTGATAACTTGTCATTTCGATTCCGGTATTCTTCAACCGGGAGAGAAATCTCTGAACTTTATTTGGATTATTAGATCTCTCATAAAAAACATTCGAGATGACAACATTAGATAATTCAAAAAATAATTTTATTATTTTGTACATTTTCTTATACATAATATCTCCAATATTATTTATTTAATTTTGGGTTCCACTCCCCTTTAGCAACCTTTGGAATATAGTTGTCTAAATTATCAGGGGGAAACTTAATAGTTTTTTCTTCATCTGCACTCATGTATGCAGTCATTAAAAGTTCTGTTACATTTACTCCATCACTAAAATTTTCTTCCGGTCTTTTTCCATTAAGAAAAGATTGAACCATATGTCTATTTTCAACATCATAACCGTAAGCGTTTTCTTCATTACTGACAATCGGCATTAAACCAACTTCGGCATTTTGTTTTTCAACCAAGTCTTCTCCTTCTTTCCCTCTTATATCTCTACTTAAAAATATTTTCATATCTGTATCAAGTGAATTAATTGCCAGAGAATATTCGGGACCTAACACTTCCATACTTAATCTTAATCCTGCGCCTACATATGCCCATGAGGTTGTAGTTTCCACAATAATTTTCTCATTATTCTAATCCATATATTCTATTACCGAGCGAGCATAATCCTCAGCAGGTATATTAATATAATCGACTTTACCATTGCTATTTTTTCTGAGTATTTCTGCATATTTGGGGTTTTGCCATTTCAAACACTCCGTATGAGCCGTAACCTTAATAGGAGTAAGACTTTCCCTTGGTTTACCAGGCTCAGTAAGCAAATGACGAGCAACTTCCACTGAATGACACATCATATCATTCAGAACTCCTCCCCCTTGAAGTGAGCCTTCCCACAACCATGGCATGTGCGGACCACTATGCTCCTCAGCTGCTCTTGCTAAATAAGGTCTACCTGCTAAATTAGCCCCTCTTGCCCAAATTAATTCTTTCCCTCTAACTGTAGTTGGTGAAAATATTTGGTCTTCCAAGTAACCATCTAAAAGGTTTGCTCTTTTAGCCAGTTCCAACATTTTTTTTGCTTCAAAAACATTTCTGCCTAATGGTTTTTCACATGCAACCCCTATAAGTTCACCTTTTCCTGATTCAATCGAATTAACAATTTCTTCCATTATTTCAAGACGTGTAAAGTTTGGTGCCAATATCCAAACTGCATCAATTTTAGGATCAGCAACTAATTCACTAATAGAATTATGAATTGTAGGTTCACCAACATTTAAGTTTGTAATAAGAGCTGCTGCTTCGTTAGCATTATCCGGATTTTTATCGAAAATTCCGTTTATATCTCCATCTCTAACAGAAACCCATGAACGAATGTGAAATTTTCCGATAAACCCTCCGCCAATAATTCCTACACCCAATCTTTTCTTTTTCATAATTTATAACCTCTTAATTAGAATTAACTTTAGAGTTTTTTGGTTCATTAAACATAAAACCAAAAAAGAGCATTACAGCTATGGCAAAAACTGCCGGAATTATCCAAAAATTCTGCCACTCTAATAAGCTACTCCCTGTAATGATATTATTAAATAATAAACCGGCAATCTGCGAGCCAATTAGCATTCCGAATCCGTATGTAGCAAGAATAATAAAACCCTGAGCCTGTCCTCTAATTTCAACAGAGGCAGTTTTATCAACATAAATAAATCCTGCAACAAAGAAAAAGTCATAACATATACCATGTAATATTACTCCTGAAAGAATCATCCATACTACTGCATCTTCTGCTCCAGCTGCAAAAAGCAAATACCGTAAAGCCCAAGCACCCATTCCGGTTAGAAGCATTTTCTTAACCCCTAATATTGGAAATAATAAAGGCATTATAAGAATGAATAATACCTCTGACATTTGTCCAAATGACATAACAAACGCAGGATTTTCGATACCCGATGAATTTACAAACACAGGAGCATAAGCATAATATACAGCCAACGGAATACTAATTAAAAATGAACTAACCATAAAAACAATAAAAGGTCTATTACTTAATTTTTTGATTGCATCTATACCTATAATTTCCCTAAACGAAGGTTTCTTTTCTTTTGCCGGCGGAGGAGTATGAGGAAGAGTTAAACTAAAAATCCCCATAATAATACTAGCTATACCGGCAACCTTTAACGGTAAAGAAGTTTCATCTGCTCCTAAAATTTTACTTACAAAAATTCCTGCAACTATCCACCCTATAGTTCCGAAGACTCTAATCATAGGAAAGTCTTTTTCTTGATAATCTAGGTGAGAGAAAGCCAATGAATTTGTAAGACCGACAGTCGGCATATAACTTAACATGTGAATAAGTAGTAAAAATATAAAAAAAGTAGGTGATGCAAAACTACCTTCAGCAACAAACGGGGCAAATAAAATTGATACACCCCCTATTAAATGTAATACACCTAACACTTTTTCAGTTGCAAAAAATCTGTCAGCAACCATTCCTAAAAAGAAAGGAGAAATAATAGCAGCAATCGGACTAACCGTATAAGCCCAATGAATTGTTGATGACATTCCTATGGCACTCATATAGTTACCAACCGTTACATACCAAGAACCCCAAATAGCATATTGAAGGAACATCATTATACTTAATCTTAATTTAATACTCATTTCAAAGCTCCAAAATCATGATTTTACATACTGAACTTTAATAAAAACATGTTATAAATAAAAATAAAAGTCATTAAAGTTGAGAGAGAAAAATAATTTTATTATATTGATAGTAAAACGATTGTTCTTAATATAACTTAAATATTTTTAAGATTCCACACTCAATATATTTTGTATAATTCGAGTGTTAAATGTATTCAATTAATCAACTATTTTTGTTCTTTTTCTTAAGGAGCTACAATGACTAAAAAAGAAGAATCCAAAAACGAAATTAAAAAAGGTATGACCAGAAGAAGTTTTATTGGTAGAACTACTCTTGCAACAGCAGCTTTTACTATTCTTCCGCGTCATGTTTTGGGCGGTAAAGGATTTGTGGCTCCCAGTGATAAATTAAATATTGCATGTATTGGAATTGGAGGGAAAGGTAAAAGTGATGCAGCGGCAATGGAAAACGAAAATGTAGTTGCACTCTGTGATGTAGATGATATTAGAGGCAGCGACACAAGATTAAAATACCCTGATGCAAAATTTTACGAAGATTTTAGAGTTCTTTTAGATAAA
This sequence comes from Bacteroidota bacterium, assembly GCA_024275455.1. GTDB lineage: Bacteria > Bacteroidota > Ignavibacteria > Ignavibacteriales > Melioribacteraceae. Next base: position 4,756 of record JAJRZB010000016.1, read on the forward strand.
GAGAAAAATATTGATGCGGTTACGGTAAGTACACCAGATCATAATCACGCAATAATTGCTTATTCAGCAATGCAATTGGGGAAACATGTTTATGTTCAAAAACCGCTTACACATACTGTTTATGAAGCCAGGAAACTTGCTAAAGCAGCCAAAGAGTATAACATTGTATCGCAAATGGGAAACCAAGGTCATGCCGGAGAAGGTGCCAGATTAGTTAATGAATGGATAGCAGCAGATGCTATCGGTGATATTCATGAGATACATACTTGGACTAACCGTCCAATTTGGCCACAAGGAGATATGGAAAAACCTAAAGAAATTCCGTCTTTACCGAATTATCTAAATTGGAATTTATGGATTGGTCCCGCTACATATAGACCATATCACCCATCATATCATCCTTTTGCTTGGAGAGGTTGGTGGGATTTTGGAACAGGTGCTCTCGGAGATATGGGAGCCCATATTCTTGATCAACCATTTTGGGCTTTAAACTTAGATTCACCTAAAACCATTCAAGCATCATCTAGTGCATTTAGTGATCAAACTTATCCTCTCGCATCTATTGTTACTTGGACATTTCCTGAAAAAGATGGTAGAGATGAAGTAAAAATTGTTTGGTACGATGGAGGGTTACTTCCACCGAGACCTGAAAACTTAGAACCTGAAAGAAAACTAGGTGCATGTATTTATTATGGCTCTAAAGGAACATTAATGCATAATACTTATGGTGATAGCCCAAGACTAATCCCTGAAACAGCTATGAAGGATTTTGAAATACCCGAAAAAACAATTCCAAGATCTCCGGGTATTTATGAAGAATGGATAGATGCGATTAAAAATGGAACAAAAAGTACAACTGATTTCGAATATAGTGCAAAACTTACTGAAATGATGCTGTTAGGGAATATTGCTATTAGATTGAAAGATAAAAACATGATTTTAGAATATGACGGTGAAAAAGGCGAGTTTACTAATCTTGATGAGGCAAATGAATATCTTACTAAAAAATATCCAAAAGGCTGGGAAATGTAAAAAAGTGACATGTTCTTATATGCTGACTCATTAATAACATATGAAGACATGCTTATGAGAGATCTTAGAGCCAATTTTATTTTGTAAGATTTCTTTACTTTATTGATTAAAGTGGAACAATTAACAATGTTTAAATCGAAATAACAAACATCATTTTTTGATTTTAATGTACAATAAACTTAATGAATATGAAAAAAACAAATACTGGATTTACCAGAAGAGACTTTTTAAAAACATCGGCTGCTGCCGGAGCAGGATTAATTGTTGCTCCCTGGATTAAAACATCAGGGAAAAGTTCTGTTACTAATGACATTAATATTGCACTACTTGGTGCTGGTGCAGAAGGACAAGTTCTTATGAATGCTTGCCTTAAAATTCCAAATATAAAATTTAAGGCAGTTTGTGATATTTGGGAAGCGTACAATCTCAAACGTGCTTATAGATTACTTAAAAAATACGGACATGAACTTAACGCATACACAGATTACAGAGAAATGCTTGCTAAAGAAAAAAACTTAGATGCCGTAATTGTTGCAACTCCCGATTTTTGGCATGCTAAACATGCAGTAGATTCCATGAATGCAGGATTACATGTTTATTGTGAAAAGGAAATGTCTAACACTCTTGAAGGAGCAAAACAAATTGTTCAAGCTGCTAAGCGAACCGGTAAAGTTGTTCAAATAGGTCATCAAAGACGCAGTAATCCATATTACGTTCATTCTTATTTTAATTTAATTAAAGAAGCAGAAATACTTGGAATAATTACAACAGTTAACGGGCAATGGAACAGATCAGTACAGCCTGATAACGGATGGCCAAAAAAATATCCTATACCGGTCGGAATATTACAAAAATACGGATACAAAAATATGCACCAGCACCGTAATTGGAGATGGTACAGAGGATTAGGTGGCGGACCTATAGTTGATCTTGGTTCTCACCAAATTGATATATATACTTGGTTTCTTGGAGTACCTCCCTATTCGGTAATGGCAAGCGGAGGGACTGATTATTACGATAAAAAAACTCATGAATGGTATGATACGGTTTTAGCTACATTTAAATATAAAACCAAGCACGGAATTGTTAGAGCCTTTTACCAAACAATAACAACTAATAGCAATCAAGGTTACTTTGAAACTTTTATGGGGGATCAAGGTGCATTAACAATTTCAGAATCAGCCGGGAGAGTTGGAGTATTTAAAGAAGCAAGCGCACCATTATGGGATAAATGGGTTGATAACGGATTTTTATTAGCACCAAAAGAAGAACCGAAAAAGGAAAATACATCTGCAATTTTAGATGTTAGAGAAACTGCCGCCCCGCCAAAATATACATTACCAATCACATTTAATGATCCATACCACAAACCACACCTCGAAAACTTTTTTAATGCGATTAGGGGTAATGAAGAATTAAATTGTCCTGTAGAGGTTGGATACGAAACCGCCGTAGCTGTTTTAAAAGTAAATCAAGCTATTAAAGCAAAGAGAGAAGTAAAATTTAATTCGAATGAATTTAAAATATGATTTATGATACAATATGAAAATTAAACTTAATGATTACCACATAATAGCAGTTGTTTTAATTTCCTTTATAATTTCTTTACAAATTAATGCACAAGATTATAAAGTTGGAGATAAAACCGACGGGAGTAAATTTAAATCAGTTCATCTTTTAAAATTATTTGATGGGGATGGTAATACAATAGACCCGGCTGACCAGTTTGCCGAACCTTTTTCAACTAAACAAACTTGTGCTACTGAATGCCATAGCTATGAAAAAATCAGCAACGGCTTTCATTTTAATTTTAATGATTCTAACTTCGTAAATGAAACTCCGGGAGAACCTTGGATTTATACAGACCCCACTACTCTTTCGATAATTCCACTTTCTTATAGAAAATATAAAGGCACTTTTACACCTGATGATGTAAAATTATCTCCAATGAAATTTCTAATCCGCTTTGGACCATACTATGCAGGTGGTGATATTAGCGAATTTGATAGTCTTGAATATAAAGAAAATTATCTCCGTTGGATGGTTTCAGGAAAACTTGAAGTTAACTGTCTTATTTGCCACGATGCTGATCCGTTTTACGATCAAGCAGAGTATGCAGGAAATATGAGAAAACAAAACTTTAAATGGGCTGCTGCTGCAAGCAGTAGTTTTACGGAATTTAAAGGTAACGCATCTAAAATGCCGAATAATTATGACCCATATAACTTTACTACCATTCAAAGTATTGATCAAAGATCACCTATCGTACCTAAACTAACTTATAAAAAGGATAAATTTAATTCTGAAAACAAAGTATATTTTAATGTAACCAAAAAGATTCCGAACGATAATTGTTATTATTGTCACTCAGCAAAAGTAACAAATGTAAATAGCAATGTTCATTTAGAAGCTGAGGAAGATGTTCACATTAAAGCAGGCTTATTATGTGTAGATTGCCACAGTAATGAAATTGATCATAATATGGTTAAGGGAACTGTCTCAAAAAACATTACTGAAGCTACTGCAAAGACATGTGAAGGCTGCCATATACAACAAAATCTCAACGGTAAACCTGTTAACGGAAAACTGGGAGCACCTATTCCACAACATGCCGGTATTCCCGATGTTCATTTTAAAAAATTATCTTGCACGGTTTGTCACTCAGGTAATTGGCCTAATGAACAAACAAATTTTATTAAAACTTCCAGAAATCATTTTTTGGGAATGCATGG